>JBQCFO010000045.1:0-3455 GCA_051959055.1 Ginsengibacter sp.
GATGTCTCTGTTAAAAAAGTCATCGAAAAGCAGGGGCATTTGATTCATCAGATTTCCATTTCCTTTTAAGAGTTTCATAATGTACCTCCTTTGATTTTGGTTAATAAATAATTTTAAAATATTCATCTCCAACTTCAATGCCAGCGTTTTAAAGCAATTCCGTTTTATGAAAATTTGTCCTTCCCTCAAAAAATTTGTCATTCGCGCCCGACAAATTTTCTCACATTTTCTGTAACAAATCCGGCCCCGTTTCGTGTATTCACCTATGAATCAGGAAAATGCTGTACCGGAAGTATTGCACAAAATATTAAACGGATTACATTACGATTAATCGTTTTTTACAAGCAACAACTCCTTTACCTTCTTCTTTACATAATCGTTTTCAAAATAAGGATAAATATTTTTTCCGGGACAGGTCGTCATCGTACTATGGTCGCGGTGTGAAGCAATGGTTTCAGGAGAAATATTGTATTGAACACACAGTTTCGCAATTAGCTTTGTTAATACACCCAACAGCTTATCATTCAGCATTTGCTCATCATAGTTTCCAAGGAAGCATATAAGTAAATGCCCGGAAGGGTCATATTCTGTCGCGGTTTCACCGGTGGTGAGCGGATTTCTTCCTTCATATACTGTACCATCCGGGGCTATTAAAAAATGATAAGGAACATCCGTCCAGTTCCGGTCTTTTCCCATGCCCCATGTCTGGATGTTTTTAAGTCTTTGTGCGGCATTGTCCGTTTCATTCAAAAGCTTTCCTCCTTCATGGTGAACTGTTATCTGCACCGGCACCTGAGATTTATAAGGTTTTGCCTCATCGGCATTCCAACCCTTGCGTGGAATGATTGCCAGCACATTCGGATGAATTTCTGTACGGGCGCTTTCATTTGATGTCCTGCTTACAGCAGTTACAGCAACGAAAGTGAGTTTACTTTTTCCATTGTGGGGCGCCAATTTCAAGATTCTGTCTGCACGGTTCATGATCCTGTAGCCTTTTGATGCTCCATATTCATAATACACGACCCAATGAAAAATCTCTTTCTCATTTTTATGACCCCAGCTTATCACTACCGAATCATCTTTTTGTTCTGCTGTTACAGTAGGCGCTGCCGGTGCATGATTATCCAGCCATGGAGAAGCGGGCACCAATGCCTGCGCGGCATAAGGGCTTTCAATCAGCATTTTAGACATATTGGGATTGCGGATTACAGATGAAATGCTCCAGTGAATTACACCACTGCTATTGGGCAGCATTCCTCTTGAGACCATGATCTGGTTGAGCGTTTCAGTAACTGTCCTCGCAGAAGTATCGCGACCTACACTGATTCCCGGCCACAAATGGCGGTTGAATTTATTTTCACCCGACCACCATCCCAATAGTACCGGGAAACTTTGTCCTGCCCTGCTGATGGGCCAATACAGCTGCGGCGAAAAATAATCAATCCAGCCTTCATTGAGCCATAGTTTAGCATCTGCATATAACTCATCATATTGATCAAATCCCTGGATGGATTCAGGATAACCAGGTCGCCACATGCCAAAAGGACTAAGTCCAAATTTTACGTGCTTCTTTTCTTTTTTAATTTCCTGGTATAGCCGGTGAATGAATTTGTTGACACTTTCCCTGCGCCAATCCCCTACCGATAAAGTGCCACCGCCCGCCAAATATTCCCTGCGGCTCAGTGTATCCGGAAAATCCGCACCTCCGTTATAAGAAGGATAAGGATAAAAATAATCGTCAAAATGAACCCCATCAATATCGTAACGTTTTACAATATCCATCACCACATTTACACCATGATCCTGCGTTCCTTTTAAAGAAGGATCAAACCACCAATATCCATCTTTTAAATGCACCATCAACCCGGGTTCTTTTTTCACCAAAGAACTATCTGTTACCGGTCCTCCAACTACATGATGAGCCCGATACGGATTCAGCCAAACATGCAATTCCAACCCGCGATTGTGTGCCGCTTCTATCCAGAATGACAAAGGATCATAATAAGGTGAAGGCGGCTTACCCTGGGTACCGCTGAGAAAATATGACCATGGTTCCAATTTGCTTTCATACAAAGCGTCTGCCTGTGGCCGCACCTGCAGGATAACTGCATTAAAATTATGAGCTTGCAAAAAATCCAATTGCTCAATGGCTTCCTTCTGCTGCTCAGCTGTTGAAAGCCCGGGTTTACTGGGCCAGTTGATATTTGCTACAGTAGCTACCCACGCCGCCCGGAATTCGCGGGCCGCTTTAAAATTAGCAGGTTTCTCCTCCACTTGCCTGACTGATTTAGTGGTCGCACAGGAGTTCAAAAACAGGATAAAAAAAAATACAGTTAGCGTTTTGAAATTTCTTTTAAGCATAGTTGTTACATTCTTTTAGGCATAGTTATTAAATTAAAAAGCGGAATATACAGAAAGTTTTTAAGTTTGATAACCTCATCAGGATGAATCACCAGGCCCATGGTTATGCGGGAATGAATTCTTAATAACTTTAAAGTTTCTGCAGTAAACGAAGAAATAAGTGATTTTCTAATTTTAATTCGTTTCAATTCCAACACATTACAGCGGGAAGATCAAAAGAATACCTGGCATTTGTTCCATTGACCGTTATTATGCTGATTATTCCTTTCTGGATTTATCTTTTGAATAACTGAATTGTATTCAATTATGAAATCGATATTTACTTGCCGTCAAAAATGCTTTTAATTTTTTAAAGATATAAATGCTCAAATATTAATCGCGTTAAAATAAAACGATTGAGGGTCCCCGATTGCCTTTACTACACCTCTTTCCCCTCAAAATAATTATTCCAATCAGCGTAACTTTCCTCTTCATCTAATCGTATCATATAGTACCAACTTTATTTACGAATAGTACGAAGAGCTAATGGTGTAAATATTGATGGCATTATACCGGCAAAAAAAATTCAGACTAAAAATATTCCGTTATAAGAGGAAGCAGGTTTGTTTACCCTAATAATCATTATTAAACCGAAAATAAGAGACCCCCTATGATAAGAAATCTCTTGCGTGTTGCGCTTCGCAATTTCAAAAAAGACAAATGGTACACACTGCTCAATATCTTTGGGCTTACCATCGGCATTACCTTTAGCCTTTTTCTGATCTTTTATATCCGCGATGAACTCAATTTTGATCGCTATCATAAAAAGGCAGGCCGCATCTTCCGAATCGTTTCTTATATCCAGGAGCGCGACAAAAATACAGACTGGACGTTAACGCAGGCTCCGCTCGCTGCTACCTTGAAAAAAGATTATCCCGAAGTGGAAGAATCTGCAAGGTTTATGAGCAGGGAAAGAACGTTGTTCAGGAACGGTGAAAATAATTTTTATGAAACAAAAGTCTATTATGCAGACAGCACCGTCTTTAATATTTTTACTTATCCCTTTCTGCAAGGCGATGCTGCCCATGCCCTCACCGAACCATACAGCATCGTGC
>JBQCFO010000046.1:0-2464 GCA_051959055.1 Ginsengibacter sp.
AAATTCCGGTAAGAGTCATACTACCGGTAGATTCAGTTTGAGGAAAGCCGGGAGTATTCGCTCCAATGTTACCAAGTCCGGCAGATAATCCAATGCTATAATTTCCTGCAGTTGGAATTGTAAAGTTGAATGCATTGGTAATTCTTACGGGGCTGCTTCCGGCTGTAAGAGTTGTAATGGTGGAAGAAGTAGCTATTACCTGTCCTGAGCTATTGAATAAAGATAATACCATACCATTAACCTGCTGCCAGCTTCCGACATAATAATCCACTGAAGTGATCGTAACATTCGGGCTATTAGTAGTAAAATAAGTGAGCCGGTTATTATAGGTGGCGTCAATAAAATATGCTGAAGACAGAACACCTGTCCCTCCAATAGAACTTGAAACAGGAGGCTGAGACCCCCAAATAAGATTTGAGCCTGCTGCAGTAAGTGGAGAAGCTGTAGCATTCTGGCAATAGATAACAGGACTAGTTACCATTGGAGCTGCAGGTGTTGCAGGCTGCGGATTCACAATAGCACTTGTTGCAGAAGAAGTACATCCGTTGCTGTTTTTTGCAGTTACACTATATGTGCCTGCATTGATTGCGGTAAAAGTTACTGAAGCCAAATAATTGATTCCATCAATACTATAGGTGATTCCTGCACCTGTAGGTGCAGTAATGGTAATCGTTCCCGTAGAGGTAGTACAATTTGGTTGGGTTATGCTCACAGTTGGCGCAACAGGCGTGACTGGCTGTGCATTTACAGTAACAACCGTTGCGGGCGAAATACATCCGTTACTGTTTTTAGCAGTAACATTATACGTTCCTGGATTTACGTTTGTAAAAGTTCCTGTCGTATTGGTATAAGTAACACCATCAATACTGTAAGTTATTCCCGCTCCGGAAGGAGCAGTAACCATAATTGTGCCCGTTGAAGTAGTACAAGTAGGTTGTGCGGTAACTGAAGCAGTTGGATTTGCCGGCAATGCATTTACGGCTACCACAGTCGCCGCTGATGAAGCGCTTTGGCATCCGCTTTCATTGGTTACTTTTACCGTATAACTTCCGGCGGTTGCAGGACTAATGCTTGCTGTTGTAGCTCCTGTTGACCATATGTAACTGGTTCCTGTGCTCGATGTTAGAGTTACACTGCCTCCTGCACAAAATGTAGTTGAACCGCTCGCAGTGATAGTCGGTATCGCCGGTAATGCGTTTACAGTTACCACAGTTGCAGCAGACGAAGCGCTCTGACATCCGCTTGCATTGGTCACTTTTACCGTATAACTTCCTGACGTGGCTGTATTAATGCTTTGTGTGGTAGCACCTGTTGACCACAAATAAGTTGTTCCCCCGCTTGAAGCCAGGGTTACGTTTCCTCCTGTGCAAAATGTCGTTGAACCGCCAGGTGTTACCGTAGGAGTCAAAGGTAATGGACTTATTGTGATAGTTGCAGGATTTGATTCGTTTGTAGCCGTAACAGAGGCATAACCGGTATTGTTTGAACTTACTAAAGAAGCATTTCGATAAACATAATAAGTGCCCGGAACATTGAAAGGAGCAGCAGAAGTATTTGGTGTAAAAGCTGCTGATGTTGCACCGGTAATATTTGTTCTTGCTCCTCCCGGCGATGTACTGTAAGTCCATTGATAACCGGTTCCTGATTTTGAAACTCCGGTTGGAAGAGTTGTAGCATAAACATCACCACTTATTGCTGAGGCGGTACTGCCCTGGCAAACATTCTGACTGGTATTTGTGTTCAAAGTATTGGCAAGAACCAATACCAGGTTTTGAAATATCACCTGGTTATTCTGTAAATTTTCATAAAAATCGTATTGTAAAGAACTTGTACCAGTTAGATTTATCAAAACACGAGGTTTAGTTGAGAATGGCTGATCGACCCAGTTGTTATAAACCATCGTTCCATCTACTGATAAACGGCTGCCATCATCAGAACCAAGATCAACCACATACAATCCGTTTTTACTGGAGTTCATTTTGAACCTGACAGAAAACTGTTCTGTATAAACTGAGGCGGTGCCTGCACCGGAAGTAACATTAAAACAGTTATAGTCTCCTCCAAATCCTTCATTAAATTGTTCAGTTTCTGTAAAGTTGCCTTTATAATTTTGGAAATTCATTCCACTGTATAAATGTCCTATCCACGAATCGCTGCCTGTTGCATTTTGATCATCAGCAGAATTCGGATAGGAAATTACAGTTGCAGTTGTTGATGCAGTACATCCACTATTTGTAGTGATTGCTACCGTATAAGTGCCGGCTGACAATCCGGAAAATGTATTGTTGGGCTGACTACTGCCGCCATTCAAAGTATATGTATAAGGAGTGGTTCCGCCTGTTGCAGTAACAGTTATAGTTCCTGTGCCATAAGGAGCTCCTACACAAGTTGGGGTAGATGATGCAGAAATTGCAGGCGAAGCGCCGATTGCTATAGTCGCCGCATTTGATAAATTAGTCGCCGT
>JBQCFO010000047.1:0-8464 GCA_051959055.1 Ginsengibacter sp.
GGCAAAGGAATCGGCCGCGCGTGGCCATTGCTTACCGGCGAACGAGCTCATTATGAAATAGCTGCCGGAAATATAAAAAGAGCGCGCGAATTATTAAAAGCGATGGAAGCTTTTGCAAATAATGGTTTGATTCCTGAACAAATCTGGGACACCAAGGATATTCCTGAAAAGGAATTATTTTTTGGCCATCATTCCGGCTCTGCCATGCCACTTACGTGGGCTCATTCGGAATACATCAAGCTTTGCTATTCGGTAAAGGCAAAAAAGATCTTTGACATGTTATCCGATACCCATGAGCGTTATGTTGTCAAAAAACAAGGTTCGCCTTTTATGATTTGGCGTTTTAATTTTCCCTGTACCATTATTTCTTCTAATAAAATTTTGCGGATCGAGACCGTTTCCGCGGCAATGGTTCACTGGACAGCCGATAACTGGCAATCAACTACGGACACTGATACAAAAGACACGAAAGTAGGAATGCATATCGCCGATATTGATTTTGGAAAAAAGAAATCCGGTGAAATAAAATTTACTTTCTTCTGGAAAAAAGCCAATCATTGGGAGAATAAAGATTTTGAGGTGAGGATTATTGAGTGAAACCTGTGCAGTAAACGAACAAATACAACCATTTTCTGTTTTAGCGTTGGTTCAGTTTTTCATTTTTTTTAAAAGAAAGAGGAAGTCTCAGAAGTAAAATGAAGGCCGTGAGAATCGCATAAATGCAAGCCGATTCCATTCCCTACCCGAATAAAAAGAGGCGGCCTCGGACTTTTGAGACAGCCTCTTTAAAAAAATCTGATGTCCTTCTTCAGCTATTTATTATTTGCCTGGGCGATTTGCGCCTCTCCAATTACTTTTTCCAGCACCTTTACCGTTTCATTTACATAAATATCGCTGCCTACGTTTTTTAAGAAAGTAGTTTGTTTAGAAATTTTAGCTGTATCTCCTGCTATGGCCAAAGAATCCTGTGGCAAGCTTTGCATATGCAGATCAACGGAAGGCTTTAAATAGGCATCCAGTTTTTTTGCAGCTTCTTTTATTTCTTTTTGCATTTGCTTGTACTTCACAATGTTTAATGGAGTTTCATCATTCTGATATTTATCAAGCAAAGCAACTTCATTTTTTATTCCTTTAAAATCCAGGTTCTTATTAATATCAGCATTTACACTGGCAATAACCGGAGCGTAGCTATAACCGGGATTCCAAAGTGTATAGCTTGCTTTCGGAATTTCATCCCAATGCAATGCATCGGGATTATCTTTTTCACGAAGTTTTGCATTTTCCAACCTGTCGGGAATAATAATATCCGGAACAACGCCGTGCAACTGTGTAGCGCCACCATTGATCCGGTAAAATTTTCTAAAGGTTAGTTTCACATCTCCAAGTCCTTCGGAAGGACGATTAAAGAATGGATTTTCAGATTGAGGATCAAGTGAAACATTTCTTTGTACCGTTCCTTTTCCATAAGTGGATGAACTTCCTATAATAATTCCGCGATGGTAATCCTGAATCGCAGCAGCAAATATCTCTGATGCTGAAGCGCTCAGTTCATCTACCATTACTGCCAGAGGACCAGAATATAAAACCTCTTTATTTTTATCACTCAAAACACTTGCTTCTCCTTCACGTCCTTTTACCTGAACTACAGGGCCGCCCTTTACAAATAAACCAACCATATCTACCACATCTGATAAAGATCCGCCGCCATTGCCCCTCAAATCCATCACAATTCCTTCCACATTTGCGGCTTTTAATTTTTCTACTTCTTTGGCTACATCAGTGGCAGAGCGTCTTCCGTTGGGATCATCAAAATTTGCATAAAATTCCGGTAAATAAATATAGCCTATCTTATGGCCGTTATTATTTATCACTGCACTTTTTGCAAATGTATCATCCAGAGAAATTTTACCTCTTTTAATCGGAACAACTTTTATGGTTCCGTCTGCTTTCTTTAGCGTAAGCTTCACTACAGATCCTTCCTTTTCGCCGCGGATTAATTTAACCGCATCAGTTACAGCATACCCGGTAACATCGACAGGAGTTGCCTCGCCTTCGCCTACTTTCAATATCTCATCACCAGGAGTTACCTGTCCGGTTTTCCATGCGGGCATTCCTGTAATCAAGTCGCCCACTAATATTTTACCATCTTTAGGAACCAACTGGGCACCTATGCCATAAAACGTTCCACTCAGCATTTCATCAAAACCTCTCTTATCTACCGGAGCAAAATAAGTGGTGTGAGGGTCCATCGTACTTGTAATGGAATTTACAAAAGTGCTAAACAGTTCATCACTGGAATTGTGGTTTTTTAAAGTTTGAAAATACCTGTCCATTTGTTTTGAAATCATGTCAACCGCCTCTCTTAATAATGTAGAATCAGGTTTATAGGTTGAGTCTTTCTTCATGTTTGAATCGCGCTCATTTTGCAAGTCAACATATCTTCCCAATACGAGATACTTCAAACGTTTTCTGCCATAATCTTCTCTTTCAGCAACAGACTTCGGGTAATTTCTTTTATCGCCATCTGTCTGCAGGGTTTCATCTTTTGTAAAATCAAAAGGCTTTTTCAAAATTTCTTTATAAGAAGCAGCAACTTCATCCAGTCTTTTGAGATAGGTATTGCTAATGGCGTAAAAAGATTCAAGCGGTGCACCATGAATTTCATCATCAATCCTGTTTTCGTATTTCTTAAAATTATTGATATCGGATTGTATAAAAATATACTTATCAGGATCAAGATTGTCTTCAAATTTTTTCAACACTTCCTGTGAAAATTTGTCGTCTATTTTTTTGGGGTTATAATGCCCCTGCTCCAGCACAATGCCTACATTGCGTAGAACTTTTTGGTATTTGCTTTTGGGATCGTCATTATGTTTGTCACTTCTTCCCATCACACCATATCCTACAAATAAGCCACATAATATAAGGATAATAAGTACCGGAATAAATTTTTTGCTCATAATAAAACTGATTATTGGGTTCATACGTAAAAGTAACAGAAATTATATTTGTACTTTAAAATTAAGTAATTGAATTAACAAAGGTTTTTGCAAAAGTATATACGGTTAAAAGAAAGGATTATTGCAAGGCGGGAAAGTTAAAAGACAAGTATTGAATGGAGCAACTTCTGTGCAATAATCTTATCATCATGAAGTGAATAACATTACTGAAGAGAAAGTAACCAGTGAAACAAGTAAATGAACCGTCAAAATATCGAAAGCTAAAGGTCAACTATAGCCAGGTCAATATTAAATGCTGTATGAAAGAATATGGGTAGTCCCTTTTTATAAAGAACTTACAAAATATAAAATCCGCTTATTTGTTTATTTACTGAACCGGTATTTGCGCTTCATGCCACATACTGGAAAATGCTCCAATCATCGCCAGTCCCTTTTTATCAAAATCCAGTTTGTTTAATTTTAAATCGTCAATATCTGATTGTAGAACCTTTCGGGTGAAGGGATTAAGTGTACCACCTGTTACACCAGCCGGTACGGTTGGATCGTATTGAAATTGTGAATCTACCAATGTGCCACGCGGATACATGATTCCTGGTTGACCCTGCCCGCGGATGTCTAAATATCGTGGGTGATCCAAACCAAGTGTATGCCCAAATTCATGCGCGGCAGTTGTAGAATTATTTAAAAGATTATCGAGTTTAAAATAGCCGGTATTGGACCCGAGCCCATCTACAAAGGAGATATTTCCATGAGCATATTCTTCTATCCTGAAATAATTATTGCGGGGATTGGTGTTGTGGTAAATTATTTCAGGATTCAGGTTTGGCGCATAAATACCTTCGATTTGAAAAACCACCTGGTAAATCGATCTTTTAATTAATGCTTTTCCGCGCGGTTCATTCCAATGATTAGCAATATCCTCAGCTATTTGAAAACTTAATAAATCATTGGCTGCATTTCCATAAAAATAAATAGAGGAATGGATGATAATCAAATTATTTTCAGGCTGTAGTTCTGCTTGCCCCATGTTGTATATTAGAGATGAATGAAAAGCCGTGATTTGATAAAAAGATTTTATGCAGAAAGCTGAATCCACACGGGCGCATGATCACTTGTTTTTTCCCATCCACGTACATTATGGTCCACTGCACCTGCCAGGAGGCGCTTATCCAAATCCGGACTGAGCAGGAAATGATCAATTCGTAAACCTGCATTGCGGCCATAAGCATTGCGGAAATAATCCCAAAAAGTATAGATGATTTCATTTGGATATAATTTTCTTATTGCATCAGTCCATCCCTGGGAAACGAGCGTATGAAAAGCATGACGCACTTCCGGGCGAAACAAAGCGTCATTTACCCAACGTTCAGGCTTATATACATCCAATTCCGTTGGCATAACATTGAAATCACCGGTCAACAAAACGGGGGATCCGGATGCAAGAAGATTTGATGCATGCGAAGTCAATCTTTCAAACCAGCGCAGTTTGTAATCAAATTTCGGTCCCGGCAAAGGATTTCCATTTGGAAGATATAAACAACCAATGGTTACGCCTTCTACTTTTGCTTCAATATAGCGGCTGTGTGTATCCTCAGGATCACCGGGAAGCGCGCGGCAAATCTCTTCAGGTTTGCCATTTTTTGAAAGTATGGCCACTCCATTCCAACTCTTTTGCCCATGCCATATGGCATGGTAACCTGCATCTTTTATTGCTTCTTCCGGAAACTTTTCCTGAGGCGCTTTTAATTCCTGCAGACAAACCACATCAGGAGAAGTTTCATTAAGCCAGCGAAGGAGCACCGGTAGCCTTCCGTTTATTCCATTCACATTGTATGTAGCTATTTTCATAATGATTTAAGATAAGAGATCTAAGATAGAAAATTTAAGATACAACGGGATAAAGGCTAAAGATACTATCCATTTTAAAAAGAAAATTAGAGAAGCATCAGCAGATGGTTTTTATTATTACATTTTAAAAAAACAGAATGGCATATCAATTGATTCATTTAAAAAAAAATAAAAATGAGAAAATATCTGAAGAGGGAGCCACGTGGCAGCAATAAAAATGAAGGAACTGGTTTATCTGCGGATATGGAAATTCAGCATTTGAAACAAGATGAAGAAATGACTTAGAAATGTATTGCAAAGCCGGATAAAGTGGCAATAATGTACACGAAAGGCATTACAACAGGAATATCAGTAAAGAAAACCCACAATACGGTTGGATATAAACATTAATTAAAACACAAATAAATCTCCTAAACTTTTAAGCTTATCTATGACGTTATCTTTTCACGGAGCAGCACGCACTGTTACCGGCTCAAAACATCTGTTGTCTTTAAAAAACGGTAAAAATATTTTATTGGATTGTGGCATGTTCCAGGGAATGGGCGCTGATACAGATTCACTAAACAGTGAATTTGGATTTGAGCCGTCTTCAATCGATTTTGTATTACTTTCCCACGCACATATTGATCATTCAGGACTACTGCCTAAATTGGTTAAAGAAGGCTTTAAGGGTAAGATTTATTGCACACAGGCAACAGCCGAGTTGGGAGAAATATTACTTCACGACAGCGCCGAAATTCAAACTTATGAAACACAATACATTAATCAAAAAAGAGCCGACCATAATTTAACTTCTTACGAACCTTTATATTCTCATGAAGATGTGATGAATGCAGTAAAGCAATTTGAAATTGTTGAATATGACAAGTTATTTAAGCCTGCAAAAGATCTTAGTATTATATACATTAACAACGGCCACTTGATCGGAAGTGCAGCAATCAGCATTTCCGTGACAGAAGATAAAAAACAAACGAGTATTCTCTTTAGCGGTGATGTTGGAAGAACAAGAAGCACTTTATTACAATCGCCTTCCGAAACTCCACAGGCCGATTACATAATTATAGAAAGCACTTATGGCGATAAGCATCATGATGTTTCGTTTAATAATATTGAAAATATGCTTGAGTGGATCAAAAAAACGTGTATCAAAAAACAGGGAAAATTAATTATTGCTGCTTTCAGCGTTGGGCGTACCCAGGAGATATTGTACATTTTAAATCAACTGGAATTAGAAAATAAACTGCCGGATCTGAATATTTATGTTGACAGCCCGCTAAGCCTGAAAGCAACAGAAGCAATCAAAAAATATCCCCAACTTTTTAATGAACGTTTACAGGAAATTTTAAAAATAGATGATGACCCTTTTTTGTTTAAAGGATTGAAATATGTAGAGCAGTCAGAAGATAGCAGGCGGTTGAAAGAAAGCACAGATCCCTGTGTCATTATTTCTGCCAGCGGAACCGCGGATGCAGGACGGATAAGGCATCACATTTCGCAATGCATTGGCGATCCTAAAAATACGATTCTTATGTCCGGATATTGCAGCGTTCATTCGCTCGGAGGGCAATTGCTACGTGGAGCAAAGGAAATTGAACTCTTTAATCAAACAATTCCGGTAGCTGCAGAAATAGACGCTATTACAGGCCTGAGCGCTCATGCTGATTCGGATGATCTTTTACAATTTCTAAACTGCCAGGATCCTGAAAAAGTAAAGGCCATATTTTTAGTGCATGGCGAATATGATACGCAACAGGCTTTTAAAATTAGATTAGAAAACAAGGGGTTTAAAAATATTTTTATTCCATCGAAGGGAGAGAAAGTTGAGTTAAAGAATTTGGAACCGGAAATGAGTATTTAGGAATCTGCACTGGTTGAATAATTATTTATTTAGGAAAATAATCAATATTCAATGTTCAATATTCAAGGCGGAAAAGTGATCCAGTAAACAAACAAATAACCGGAATTCGTGTTTTATCTTTTACAGGTTATGTTTATACACTATTAGAAGTATTCTGGGCTTTTAACCATTCACCATTCATTAATTCACTATTCACCATCACCTCAATAAACCACCGTTACCGCCCCCTTTTGAGTGAAAGTATTTTCGTTACAAGACATTTCTACAACATAAACATAAGTGCCCATTGGTACCGGCTCACCTTTATACCGGCCGTCCCAGGCACCGGCAGGATCGTTGATTCTCAAATTGCTGCGTTCAAAAATTAAAGTTCCCCAACGGTCAAAAATGCGCAAATGATTTAACGTGGTGATGCCCTGGCCTTTTATAACAAACCGATCGTTTATGCCATCGCTATTTGGGGAAAATGCATTGGGAATATAAATTCGGCTGTTGCTGCAAAGTAATTTTATAGAAACAGTATCTGAAGCCGTACAACCGTCGGAATTGGCAACAGTAATCGTATAATTCATCGGCTCAACAGGAGTTGCTTGCGGCCCCGGGCAATTATAACAATCCAGGTATTTTCTGGGCGACCAATCCCATTTTACTACATCGCTGCTTGCGACTGATTGCAAAGGGAAAGTGGTTCCGGCAAGAATTTGGGAACCGGGTCCTGCTGTCACCGTAGGATTTGGCTTTACAATAATCTTTATTTCTGCTGTGTCGGAAAAACATTGATGTTCTCCGCTCGCCGCAACCGTATAAACAGTCGTCTGAGAAGGCGCCGCAACAGGATTTGCAATATTGACATTGCTTAAATTTTGTGTATTCCCAATCCATTGGTATGTGACCGCGCCGGACGCTTTTATCACCACATTTTTACCATTGCATATTGTTGCTTCCGAAGGTAATTGCAATGTAAAAGGATGAATCACCGATACCTGTACTGAATCTTTATTTGTACAGCCAAAAGAGCTTTTGGCAGTAACGATATAAGAAGTATTATTTACCGGAGAAGCAACAACTGAAGCCGCTTGCGCATCGTTTAAAGAGGCAGAAGGTGACCACGAATAAGAATCTCCGCCACTAGCAGTAAGCGCAGTTCCTGAACCTTCACAAACAATCGCTTGCTTTGTGGACAAGCCAACAACTGGCTTTGGGTGCACCTGCAACATTCTGGAAACCGTATCAATGCAACCATTATTATCAACAATAAGTGTAACAGGGAAATTACCTGCATTATTGTATTTTTTTAAAGGAGGATTTTGTTTGTCAACAACACTTCCGTCGTCAAATATCCAATGCCATTGTGGTTGGCCAGGCAATAAAGTAGAACCACTAAACTGGGCCGATGTTTCCTGGCAAATTTCTGAAGGGCCGGATATCTCGCCACCAAGCCCTTGCAATGCAATCATATTTGCATTCACTTTTTTTATACACCCAAACGGCGACTGCACTTGTAAACTCACCTGGTAGGAACCTGGTTGCGGATAAACAAACACAGGCGTTTTCATGTTTGATGTATCTTTTGCTGCGCCCGTTCCAAAATCCCAGTGATAAATAAGAGCTTGCTGTGACTGGTCGCCGGTATTATTAACAACTACCGGATTGAAAGAAATTTCTTTTGGAGTACAGATTTTTGCCGGCACATTCAAAGAAAGATACAGAGAATCAATGATTATTTTATTATTTAATTCAACAGAAGCCATACATCCGTTTTCATCTTTTGAAATCAGATTTGGAATATAAACTCCGT
>JBQCFO010000048.1:0-3693 GCA_051959055.1 Ginsengibacter sp.
AAAGCTGGTATTGGTGGATCCTCACAAATGTTACATCCATTCCATTATACTTTGTAAAGCATTATGTGTTTACCAGTGTTTATTATATTATATTGTTGGTGATGGCTGTTTGGGGATTGATAGAATGGCAAAGAAGGGCAAGAGAATATTTAATCAAAACAGAAGAAATCCCTTAATGGAGACAGTAAAAAAAATAGTGGTTATCGGTCCGGAATCAACAGGAAAAAGTACTTTGTGTGAAAAGCTGGCAGCGCATTACAACACATTGTGGGTTCCGGAGTATGCGAGAGAATATTTGCAAAAAAATGGTTGTAATTATAAATATGAAGATCTTCTTACCATTGCCAAAGGGCAAATTGAATTGGAAGAAGGCATCAGGTATCAGGTGGCAGGTATCAGGTATGGCGTATCAGATACCAGGTATCAATCTCATATCTCAAACCTCATACCTCACGCCTTATTCATTGACACAGATCTGTATGTAATTAAAGTGTGGTCGGAATTTGTTTTTAATAAATGCGAGAACTGGATTTTGAACAGAATAGCCGAAAGAAAATATGATTTGTATTTGCTCTGCGATACAGATTTGCCGTGGGTTGAAGATGTTTTAAGAGAATATCCTGATGAAACGATTCGCAAAAGACTTTTTCATTTTTACAAAGATGCAATGATAAATCAATCAACACCATGGAGTGTTATTTCGGGAACTTACCAGGAGAGATTTGATCAGGCATTAAATTTTATTGAAAACTCTTTTACCAAAAAAAATGTTCAGAAATAATTTTTCCGTCTTTTACTTCATACACACAAATTTCAGACATGGTGGAACGGCCGCGGCCTTTCATTGTTACATCCATGTCCAATGCAATGGCAATTGCGTTTCCTGCCACAATTGGATCAGAAATATGTACAGAATGCGCTTCCTGCATCATCGAATTGAATTGCCTTCCTTTTTCTAAAATTGCCTCTAAACCTTTCGTTTCTTTTTCAAAACCCGGCGAAGGCTGAGGTTCGATACTAACGGCATCTTCTGCAAATAATTCTTTCTGTGCTTTTTCAAAATCGCCTTTTTTGCAGAGTTCGGCAAGGCGATCAGCGATTTGTTGAGTGGTCATCATAATTTTTGAATTAAAATTAAAAAAATCCATACAAAACATGGAATTTTAGAAAGGGTTTTACGAAACCATGATAAGACACCAGAAATTCTCTTATCGCTCCCTCAAAAACCAATAAAAGTGTGAATTTGAAAATCGTTTGCTGTGGAATATCTTTACCGCCTCATTTTGGTATCATAAAAAACCGATGTAACCACATATGCCGCTCAAAGTTTATAATTCATTCAGCAAAGAAAAAGAAGAATTTATACCGATAAATCCTCCTCATGTTGGCATGTATGTCTGCGGACCTACTGTAAGCGGAGAAAGCCATCTTGGGCATGCCCGTCCTTACATCACTTTCGATGTCGTGTACAGATATTTGTTGTATCTCGGATATAAAGTGCGTTATGTGCGCAACATCACCGATGCCGGGCATTTTGAAGAAGAAGGCCGTGAAGCGGAAGATAAAATTTCTAAAAAAGCCTTGTTGGAAAAAGTGGAGCCAATGGAATTGGTGCACAAATACACCAATCTTTTTCACTGGGCTTTCAGGCAGTTTAATACACTTGATCCGAATATAGAACCAACAGCAACTGGTCATATCGTAGAACAAATCGGGATGATTGAAAAATTAATTGATGCAGGATACGCGTATGTCGTAAATGGTTCTGTTTATTTTGATGTAAAAAAATATGCCGAAAATTATGATTATGGAAAACTGAGCGGCCGTGTTGTGGATGATCTTTTAGAAACCACACGTGAGCTGGAAGGCCAGGAAGAAAAACGAAACAAAGCCGATTTTGCGTTGTGGAAATCTGCACCGCCAAAACACATCATGCGCTGGAAAAGCCCGTGGGGAGAAGGTTTTCCCGGATGGCATATTGAATGCTCTGCGATGGCAACGAAATATCTTGGACCGCGCTTCGATATACATGGCGGCGGAATGGACCTGATGTTTCCACATCATGAAAGTGAGATTGCGCAAAGCACCATTTGCAATCATACACCTCCCGCAAAGTACTGGATGCATAACAATATGATAACGGTGAATGGTAAAAAAATGGGTAAAAGCTACAACAATCAAATCACACTTACCCAAATGTTTAGCGGCGATCATCCATTGCTTTCACAGCCTTTTTCTCCAATGGTAATTCGTTTTTTTATTTTGCAAACGCATTACCGCAGCACGTTGGATTTCAGCAGCGAAGCATTGGTAGCTGCCGAAAAAGGTTTGAAAAGGTTGTTTGAGGCTTTTGAAATCCTGAAAAAATTACCGGTTGTTGAATTGCAGGAAGCAACTGATAACGAGCTTGAAGAAAAAATAAATAAGCTGGTCGATGAATTTGAAGAATTTATAAACGATGATTTTAATACAGCGAAAGTATTGGCGAATATGTTTGAGATTGTTCCTGTGATCAACTCCATGAAAGATGGACTGATAAAAACCGATGCGATATCTGCTGCCACAATGGAAAAATTAAAAGTAAAATTTACGGTTTACCTGCAGGATATTTTAGGATTAAAAGATCCGAATGAAAATTCTGCACAACTCAATGGCATCATGGATTTGCTGATCCAAATCCGAAAAGAAGCAAAATCAAAAAAAGACTTTTTTACCTCAGATAAAATAAGAAAGCAACTGGCTGACCTGGGGATTGAAATGAAAGATGAAAAGGATGGAAACATGAGCTGGAGCAGGGTGTGAGGTTAAAGGTTTGAGGCGGAAGGTTGAAGAAAATGATCAATTTTCAATGCTCAATAATCAATGTTCAAGGGAAGCAGTAATCTGGGATTAATCTTGCAGTCAAAGAAGAAATAACGAGGATTCTTCTTTTTAAAATTTTATTATAAAAAGGATATAACGGGGCATGACAAACGAAATTTGTTTTTAAAGTGGACCTTGAATTCATAAACATTTTTGTTAATGAAAATCTATAGTTCAACAGCATTTTTTTATAGGCTTTATTGTTCGCACTGTTGTTTGTAAATTGCCGCCTTACAAAATTTAAAGCCTGATAATGAAAAAACACTGCTTCTTTCTTTGCCTTTTATCTTTTCTTTTTTTTCAAAAATCTATTGCGCAACCAAAATATGAGTTCCGCGGTGTTTGGGTAGCGACAGTAGAAAATATTGATTTTCCTTCTTCAAGGAATTTAAGTACCCAACAGCAAAAAGATCAGTTTATTAAGTTATTGGATATGCATAAAAGGAATGGAATGAATGCACTGGTAGTACAGATTCGCCCTGCGTCCGACGCGTTTTATCCATCGCAATATGAGCCGTGGAGCGAGTATCTTACGGGCAAACAAGGGCAGCCGCCTTCCCCTTATTATGATCCGTTAGAATTCATGATAACGGAGACTCACAAACGCGGAATGGAATTTCATGCGTGGATGAATCCTTATCGTGCTGAGTTTCGGGTTGGTAAATCTTCCATTTCTCCCAATCATATCACCAAACTTCATCCTGAATGGTTTATTACTTATGGCAACACAAAATATTTTGATCCGGGAAATAAAGATGCGCAAAATTTTGTAGTGAATGTAGTCCGTGATGTGGTAAAACGATATGATGTTGATGCCATTCATTTTGATGA
>JBQCFO010000049.1:0-2943 GCA_051959055.1 Ginsengibacter sp.
CAGGGAATTCAGGCACAAACAATTTCTAATTTAGACCTTGCTATTGATAATGATTTAGAGATCATCCCGTTATTGAATAAAATAGATATGGACGGTGCAATGATCGCAGAAGTGGAAGATCAAATCATCGAATTGATTGGATGCAAACAGGAGGACATTTTGCATGCAAGCGCTAAAACAGGCGTTGGAATTGAAGAGATACTTGCGGCAATTATCAAACGGATTCCTGCACCGGAAGGAGATGAAAACGCGCCACTCCAGGCTTTGATATTTGATAGTGTTTTCAATAGCTTCAGAGGAATTATTGTTTATTACCGGGTGTTTAATGGTGTTTTAAAAAAGAATGATAAAATTAAATTTTCGAACACCGGAAAAGAATATAATGCGGACGAAGTAGGTATTTTAAAAATGGGAATGATGCCCAAAAATGAAGTGAAAGCCGGTGATGTGGGTTATGTAATCACAGGAATTAAAAATGCGAAAGAAGTAAAAGTAGGTGATACCATAACAACGACTCTAAATCCTTGCAAAGAATCTATCAAAGGTTTTGAAGAAGTAAAACCAATGGTTTTCGCGGGGATATTTCCGGTGAATACTGATGAATTTGAAGAACTGAGAGATTGCATGGAGAAACTTCAACTAAATGATGCTTCACTCACCTTTGAGCTGGAAACTTCACAGGCACTGGGTTTCGGCTTCCGTTGCGGATTTCTTGGAATGCTTCACATGGAAATTATCCAGGAACGATTAGAACGCGAATTTAATCAAACGGTTATCACAACGGTTCCCAATGTTAGTTTCAACGCTTATACTACCAAAGGAGAAAAAATTATCGTAAACAATCCTTCACAAATGCCTGACCCAACACGCATTGAGAAGATCGAAGAGCCTTTTATTAAAGCGCAGATCATTACCAAACCGGATTACATTGGCAATATCATGACGCTTTGTATCGGAAAAAGAGGTATTCTTACCAACCAGGGATATTTAACGCCAACCCGCGTAGAACTTAGCTTTGAAATGCCTTTGACAGAAATTGTTTTTGATTTTTATGATCGCTTAAAAAGCGTAACACGTGGCTACGCCTCATTTGATTATCATCCAATTGGCTACCGCGAAAGCGATATTGTAAAAATGGATATATTATTGAATGGAGAAAAAGTAGATGCCTTAAGTTCATTGATTCATCGTTCCCGTTCGCAGGATTTTGGGAGAAAACTTTGTGAAAAATTAAAAGATTTGGTACCCCGCCAGCAATTTCAAATAGCCATACAGGCTGCGATAGGATCTAAAATAATTTCGCGTGAAAACATAAGCGCTATCCGGAAAGATGTTACGGCAAAATGTTATGGCGGAGATATCAGCAGGAAAAGAAAATTATTGGAAAAGCAAAAAGAAGGTAAGAAAAGAATGAAGCAGATCGGCAACGTAGAAGTGCCCCAGGAAGCCTTTCTGGCTGTTTTAAAACTGGATGAATAAACGCAATGGCAGCAAAGCAACAAATAAAAGGAATTTGTGTTTTTGGATAAGTGCCTGGTTATTTTCAATAAAAATCATTACTTTTCAAAAAAATACTATATGCCTTCGATAGCGTTAAATAAAGAAATGAATATTGAAGTAAAAGTGCGCCTCATCAGTAAGGGAAATGATGAGCCTTTAACAGGAAGTGAATATTCGGTCCGCCTTTACGACAAAGATATTTTCAATGATGACTATTTGGGAGAAAGCGTACCTGATGAAGATGGCGTGGCAAAGTTCCTTTTTTCTCAAGGCGATTTTTCGCAACCTCTAAGCCTTGAACATAAGCCTGATTTTTATTTTGTGGTTTACAAAAAGAAACATCAGATTTTTAAAAGCAAAGTGATGTCCAATCTTGATCTTTCCAATATTGAAGAATTCATTATGAAAGAAGGTGAAGTGATAGACCTCGGGACTTTTTTAATAGAGGGCTAATGTGCTGATATGCTAATTTGCTAGTATGTTTGAAGCAAATAAGAATTTCAATTATTTCTTTGTTTACTGTAAAAATTCATAATTCTTAATTCATAATTCTAAATAATTAAATGCCTGCCATTTCTTACAAACATTTTACAGTTGGAATAGAAGAAGAATATATGGTCTTAGATCCTGAATCAAGGGAATTAAAAAGCCATGAACAAAAAATTGTACAGGAAGGTGAAAAAATAATTAAGGATAAAGTAAAAGCAGAAATGCATCAGGCGGTAGTAGAAGTGGGCACTGATATTTGCCAGGATATTGATGATGCTTATATAGATGTAGCGAATCTGAGAAAAACCATTTCGAATATTGCCGGCGATCTTGGGTTGTGGGTCGGTGCATCAGGAACCCATCCTTTCAGCCATTGGGAAAGACAATTAATAACCGACCATGCACGCTACAGTGATATTGTAAAAGAATTGCAGGAAGCTGCAAGAAGCAATTTGATTTTTGGATTGCATGTACATGTAGGAATGGAAAACCGTGAAATGGCGATCCACATCGCCAATTCTGCCAGATATTTTTTGCCTCACATTTTTGCATTAAGTACTAATTCTCCTTTTTGGGAGGGAAGACAAACAGGCTATAAATCATTCCGAACAAAAATCTTTGATAAATTTCCACGAACGGGCATTCCAGATTTTTTTGAAAGTATCGAAGCGTATGATAATGATATAAAGATTGTGGTAAAAACAAATTGCATTGACAATGCAAAAAAAATCTGGTGGGATCTCAGAGTTCATCCGTTTTTTAATACCGTTGAATTTAGAATCTGTGATGTGCCTTTGACTGTTCAGGAAACCATAACAGTTGCTGCTTTGTTCCAGGGAATCTGTGCAAAACTTTACAAACTGCGTACACAAAATCTCAATTTTATTATTTATCCAAGAATGCTGATCAACGAAAACAAATGGCGCGCAAGTCGTTACGGCATTGAAGGCAGCA
>JBQCFO010000050.1:0-7355 GCA_051959055.1 Ginsengibacter sp.
TGTAACCAGAACAATTGGTTATAGCCTGTTGAATATTATTGGCCTGTCTATAGGTCTGGCCGTCGCTTTACTTATAGGCCTTTGGGTATATCATCAGTATTCTTATGATAAGTTTCTTCCCGAATATCAATCTGTTTATCGCGTACAGCGCAACTTTGACAGCAATGGCGATACACTCACCTTTCAAACCACCTCATTAAAACTGGCTGATGCATTACGAACCCGTATTCCTGAAATAGAATATGTGGCCGAAAGTGACTGGACGGGTAATCATGGATTGAATGTTGGTGAAAAAAAATTGTATGTGAATGGTGCTATATCAGGCGCAGATATTTTTAAAATTTTTCAATACTCATTTCTCGAAGGCAATGCGAATACTGTGTTTAAAGATCCTTATTCTATTGTGCTTACGCAATCTCTTGCAAAATCGCTTTTTGGAAATGAAGAGGCGATGAATAAATTAATACGCTTTGATAATTCAAATGATTTGAAGGTAACGGGTGTTATAAAGGATGTTCCTGAAAATGCAACTTTCAGTTTTAAATACATTGTTCCAAGCTCTTACAGTTATGCTGTTAATCCGCAAATAAAAACAGACGGCTTAAGCAGCTTTGGCAATAACAATCTGCAAATCTTTGTAAAACTAAAACCCGGAATCAATTATGCGCAGGTTGCGCCCAAAATCAGAAATATAGAGCATACCGAAACGGGTAGTACAAATGCGATGCTCTCCTATGTTACGCTCCAGCCTCTTAACCGCTGGCATTTATATTCAAATTATGTAAACGGCCAGGATACAGAAGGTTTTCTTACTTATGTCCGCATGTTTTCCATCATTGGGTTGCTGGTTCTGATTATTGCATGCATCAATTTTGTAAATCTTACCACGGCACGCTCAGAAAAAAGAGCGAGAGAAGTGGGCGTGCGAAAAGCCATAGGTTCACAAAGGAAAGATTTGGTAATACAATTTTTAACAGAAGCATTTTTGCTTACAACTATCGCTTTTGTTTTTGCGGTATTGCTTGCGTGGCTTTCACTGCCTGCGTTCAACACTTTAACCGAAACGCATATTGCGATACCATTATCCAATATTTATTTCTGGATGCTCATGCTGGGTTTCGTTTTTATAACTGCCTTGTTTGCCGGCAGCAGGCCTGCGTTTTATCTTTCGTCATTTAATCCTGTAAAGGTTTTAAAAGGAACTATACAGGCCGGCAGATCTTCGTTATCAAGAAAAGTTTTAGTGGTGATTCAATTCAGTTGCTCCATTGCTTTAATTATAAGTACGGTAATCATTTACAGGCAAATACAATATGCCAAAAGCAGGCCAACAGGTTACAGTTTAAACAGGCTTATGTCAACCAATATGAATGATGTCCTCAATAAAAAATTTACAGCATTAAAAAACGAATTGATTGAAAAAGGAATTGTTTCGTCTGTTACAAGTGCAACAAGCCCCGCCACTGATATTTGGTGGCATACAGATATCGACCAATGGCCGGGTAAAGAAGCCGGTGAAACAGTAGAAATGGGCGCCATAATTGAATCGGGCGACTATTTTAAAACGATGGGTATGAATTTTAAAGAAGGAAGAGATTTTGCAGGCAGCAATGATTCCACCAGTGTGATTTTTAATGAAGCTGCTATTAAAAGATTACGGATAAAAAATCCTGTTGGTCAAAAAATAAAAGACTTCGGCAAAGAATTTACAATTGTTGGTGTTGTAGAAGATGCTTTAATGGTCTCACCCTTCAAAGCAGCAGATCCAACTATGTTTTATATAACTCCAGACCCGCAAAATAACATCATGTACAGGCTATCGCCGAATAAAAAAACGCAGGATGCAATTATGCAGCTAACAGCAATATTTAATAAATACGATCCTGCTTATCCCTATGATTATTCGTTTTCAGATCAACAATATGCATCCAAATTCAATCTTGAAAAATTGATAGGCAAACTTGCAGGCTTGTTTGCAGCGCTTGCGATTTTTATTTCATGCCTCGGATTGTTTGGTTTGGCTGCGTATGTTGCCGAGCAACGCACAAAAGAAATTGGCATTCGCAAAGTATTAGGAGCATCTATTCAGCAAATCTGGTTGTTATTATCCAAAGATTTCATTATGCTGGTATTGATAAGCTGTATTATTGCGGCGCCTGTTTCATTTTACTTTTTACATAGATGGTTAATGAATTACGACTACCGCATTCATATCGGCGCCGGCGTTTTTGTGTTTGGAGGATTGGGTGCATTGCTGATTACATTAATAACAGTCAGTTTTCAATCCATCCAAGCTGCAATAGCAAACCCGGTAAAGAGCTTGAGGAGTGAATAAATATTTGAGGACAGAATGAATGTGCTGATTAGCTAATGTGCTAATGTGCAATGTATGGTGCTAATGAGAAAATGCGAATTTGGATTATTTATTTGTTTACTGATGTAATGTTTAAAGTATATAACGGTAACATGCAAACGAAATAGTTTAATTATATAATACATAAGGCCACAAAAACACTTTCAGAAGTTTAATTCGTAACGCAAATTATACCATTATCAATATGGCAGGAGCGATTGGCATCCCAGTTTGATATAACAGTCATACATAAACGAAAATAAAAATAGCAGAACTAAGTTTGAAAAACTAATACCATGATAAAAAATTATTTTAAAATCGCTTTAAGAAATTTAAGAAAGAACAAAACATTTTCTTTTATCAACATTTTTGGCCTCGCTGTTGGCCTTACGTGTTTTATGATGATTGCAGCATTTGTTTATAATGAACTCAGTTATGATCGATATCCTTCCGATGCAAAAAACATGTATCGTGTGATGCTTTCGGTAACCGGCAATGGCAATGTGGCCATCTATCCTGATGTTGATTTTGCTGTTGGACAAGGAATTAAAAATGCTTTTCCTGAAGTGAAATCATTTACCAGGCTCGCACCTGCTAGTGATTTTATAAAATATGAGGATAAGCAGTTTAAGGAAGAACATCTGGCTTTTGCAGACTCGAATTTTTTGCAAATGTTTTCTATTCCTTTTATAGAAGGAGATTCGAGGAATGCCTTGGTACCACCCAACAGCATTGTAATATCCAAAGCATTTGCAAAGAAATATTTTGGCAATGAAGAAGCATTGGGTAAATCGCTTGCCATCGGGATTAGGGGCGACTTATATAAAGTAACCGGTGTTATTGATAAAGTTCCTGATAATTCTCATTTTCATTTCGATGCCTTTTTAAGCATTTCTACCTGGCATATTGCTCATCCTACATGGAGCAATATTGGCATATACACCTACCTGCTTTTAAACAAAAATACCGATGCAAGAAAGTTAGAAGCAAAATTTCCGCAGCTGGTTGCAAAGTATGTAGTACCCGAAGTTCAGCATGATATGGGTGTAAGCCTCGCAGAAGCACAGAAGTCGGTAAACACATTTATTTTTTCATTGCAACCCCTTATGAATATTCATCTTTATTCAAACACCAAATATGAATTGGAGCCTAATGGCGATATAAAATATGTTTATATTTTTTCTGCTCTTGCACTTTTCATTTTATTGCTCGCGTGCGTCAATTTTACCAATCTTTCTACAGTAAGGGCCGTAAAACGATCAAAGGAAGTAGTCATCTGGAAAGTGTTAGGGTCTGTAAAAAAGCAATTGATTTTTCAGTTTCTTACTGAATCCGTTTTGCTTACTTTATTTGCAATGCTGTGCGCTTATCTTTTGACATTCCTGCT
The DNA here is from genome assembly GCA_051959055.1 of Ginsengibacter sp. Lineage (GTDB taxonomy): Bacteria > Bacteroidota > Bacteroidia > Chitinophagales > Chitinophagaceae > Ginsengibacter. The sequence continues at coordinate 3,741 of JBQCFO010000050.1, forward strand.
TCTGCCTTATTTTAACCGGCTTGCGAATAAAGATTTCAACTTTGAATTTTTTCTTAACTGGAAGCTAATGCTGTCCATGCTTTCATTAAGTTTTTTTACAGGAATACTGGCAGGCATTTACCCCTCTTTCTTTTTGTCTTCGTTCAATACTATCAAAGTTTTAAAAGGATCATTAAAAGGGTCGGATAGAAGCGCCTTACGCAGCAGCCTGATCGTTTTTCAGTTTTTTATTTCTACTTCCCTGATCATTGCAACCATTATCGTCTATCAGCAATTGCATTATATGCAAAATAAAAAATTAGGGTACGATAAAGACCAGGTAGTGTATTTGCCTGATACCAGATCGTTAGGTAAAAACCAGACAGCTTTTGAGCAAACTATATTACAGGACAACAGGGTGGTTTCCGCTAGTATTTCAAGATCAGTTCCCGGAGGTAAGTTTCTCGACGGAACACAAATCTATCCGAAAAATGAAAGTGGAAACGGCACAGAAATACATACCAATATTTTTCACGTGGATTATGATTATTTAAAAACATTAGGGATACGCATTTTGCAGGGGAGGAATTTTTCAAAAGCTTTTCCAACCGATTCTTTCGGGGTCGTTATTAACCAGGCTGCAGCACTCGAATTAGGATGGGATATAAACAATGCTGTTGGAAAAAGTATCGTGGCTTCCGGGCAACAGGAATATAAAGTGGTCGGTGTTGTCGCGGATTTTAATTACACTTCTGTAAAACAAAAAATCGCACCATTGATGATGATGCTCGGAAACAATTTTGGCGGCCTGGTAATTAAAATTAAAACAACCGGTGTGCAAAATTTTCTGGCAGATTTGAAGAAGCAATGGCATTTATTCAATCCGGGTACTCCTTTTGAATATAAGTTTTTGGATGAACAGTTTGCGGCTCTTTATGCGCATGAAATCCGCACACAGCAAATATTTTCTGCCTTTGCGATTATAGCCATTATCATCGCAAGCCTTGGCCTTTTTGGTATTTCAGCTTTTGTGATACAACAACGAGCCAAAGAGATTGGCATTCGCAAAGTGCTTGGAGCTTCCGTAAAAAATTTATTACTGGTGATTTCAAAAGAATTTGTGTTACTCGTTTTCATCGCATTTGTAATCGCTGTACCTGTCGCCTGGTTTGCAATGAACAGATGGTTGCAGGATTTTGCATACAGGATACAAATAAGCTGGTGGATATTTATTGTGGCAGGAATTCTGGCAATTATGATTGCATTAATAACCATCAGTTTCCAGGCAATAAAAACCGCGATAGAAAATCCGGTGAAGAGTTTGAGAAGTGAATGAGGTACTGATTCGATGATTCGCTGACATGCTAAGGTTAAAAGCAAAATTCATATTATTTGTTCGTTTGCTATAAATCAGAAGATAATTTTAATGAGTTAACTCAGAAACCTTCTCAATTTATTTTCCTTCATTATTTTTTTAATTCCCGTAATACTGAATTTTCATAAATGTCTGTTTCAAAATGTTTTTTCCTTGTGTTAGAAAAACTAATGCCTCCGTGAATGATTTGAGCTGAAATACTGAAAATGAATCTATTTTATTAATCAAAATTCAATCCTTTCAACGATTAAAACCGTACAGCTATTGTATCAAAAGCGAACACTTATATATTTTTCGACTTTGTAAAGTATTGAAAAGCATGGGCTAAATAAGTGGCATTAATTTTTAATTAACTATGCATATCATAAACAATTTATTGATAAAATCAACAGCAATTAAAATGCGAATTTTACGGAAAAGATGGAGCATTAGAAGATCTTTATTTCCTGTGATGATACATGAAGCACCAGGATATACCAGGAAATTTTCTTTTCCCTTGCTATCCAAAATCTTACTAATACTTTCAGAAATCTTTTCGAAAATATTTTTTTTGAATCTGGAAGAAGCAAGGCTCCATTTTTTATCTTTAGCCTCATCCACTTCAATTGCAATCCGTTCCATACTTTTTCATTTTTATTTGTCTCAGGAATACAAAATAAAAACCTTTAAAAATTAGACTGTATGTTTAAAAATTACTTCAAAACTGCGCTCAGAAATTTGCAACGGAATAAAGTTTATTCCTTTATAAATATTGCAGGATTAAGCCTTGGGCTTGCCTGTGCCATGCTCATTATTTTGTATGTAAAAGATGAAGTGAGTTACGATCGCTTTCATCATAATGTGAATCATATTTTCCGTATAGTGTCAACCAACTACTTCGATGGTAAAGAACGTAAAGAAGGGGTTACGGGTTTTTTACAAGGGCCGGGTTTTACTCAAAACGTACCGGGCATACAAAAATTTGTTCGTGTAAACCAGGGTACCGAAGACATTAAAACCGGCACGGAAGTTCAATCGCAGGAATTACTTTATGTGGATTCATCTTTTTTCAATGTCTTTACTTTCCCACTGATACATGGCAATCCGAATACATGTTTGAAAGAGCCTCATTCAGTGGTTATTACAGAAAAGGAAGCGATAAAACGTTTTGGTACAACCGATGCCACAGGCAAAACAATTCTTATAAAAACTGACAACACATTTACCCCTTACAGTGTTTCTGCGGTTGCAAAAAACACTCCTCAGAATTCATCAATTCAGTTCGATATGCTTCTGCCATTAAAAGAAAGTGAAGCGGATGCTGGAAATAAAGAAAACTGGTACAACTTTTTTCTGAACACTTTTGTAGTCCTTTCGCCAAATGCAAAAATTGAATCTGTTGAAAAAAGCATGCAGGAATATTATGTAAAAGATGCTTCGCAGATTTTCAATCAAATGAAAGAAAAATTTGGACTTGATCCCAATCTCAAAATGGGAGCTTATAATTTGCAACCATTTACTGATATTCACATGAACACAGATCTTCCTGCACAAAATGGATTACAGAATGGAAGCAATCCGGTTTATTCCTACATTTTGTCTGGTATAGCATTATTTGTTTTGTTGATTGCCTGTATCAATTTTGTAAATCTTACCGTTGCCCGTTCTGTAAAAAGAGCCAGGGAAATTGGCATCCGCAAAGTAGTGGGCAGCAGCCGTAAACAATTGATATGGCAGTTTTTGGGCGAATCATTTCTGTTATGTTTTATAGCGTTCACATTTGCAATTGTATTGGTGCAATTGATATTACCCGTGTTCAATGAACTGGCTGATAAAGCGCTTTCCATTTCTTATTTGTTCGATATCAAACTAATATGGGTATATGTTATTTTGTTTCTTCTTACATCATTGCTTGCCGGCTTTTATCCTGCGATTATTCTTTCAGGCTATCAGCCCACAGAAACGTTGTACAGCCGTTTCAACCTGGCTGGAAAAAATTATTTACAGAAGTCACTTGTGGTATTACAATTCGCGCTTGCATCCTTTTTAATAATCGCAACGTTTGTGATTTATTCGCAATTCAGTTTTCTTGTCAATACCAATTTGGGCTATGATGACAGCAATATTCTTGAAATTTCAAAAGATATCCGCTCACATCAGGAGGCGGCAATATTTAAAAATGAACTTTTAAAAAATCCTGATATCGTTGATGTTGCCGCAAAAAACAGGGGCCAGTGGAGTACCTTGGCAAAGCTTGCCAACGATTCTTCCATCCAATTTAA
>JBQCFO010000051.1:0-50284 GCA_051959055.1 Ginsengibacter sp.
TTTTCGATTTTTCCGGTGGCTCTTTCGATCACCATCATTCTGCTGTCTTCTCTTCTTTTGGTCGGATTTTGTGCTATAAGATTGAGAGGGAGGTCAAATTTAAATTGACTTAATTTCATGTACAATTATTGTTTTAAAAAGTTAATTGACATGCCATTTACTGTGTTACAGAGATATATGCCAGTGCTAACGGGCCATTTATCATGTTACGGCATGATTTTTAAAGGCCGCAAAGGTAATACCAATTATTCATTTTGCCAACTGTTTTTTTTAAAACTCCTGTATAATCATTCTAGATACTAATGTAGAAAGCTTTCGATAAGAGGAAAGAGTTTAGCTGGTTCTTCTATTTGCGGATTGTGGCCTGATTTTTCGAACATTACAAACTTTGCCTGCGGGCAATATTCTTTGAATTTTTCCATCATAACCGGCACCGCAACCCGATCATATCTTCCTCCATATATCAATACAGGCATTTTCAGATTTTTCAATTCTTTGCGATAATCAAATGCGCCAATATCACTCCCTACCAGGAAATCTCCATCCCTGCCCACCATCTGATAATATAATTTTGAATTGAAAGAATTTGGATAAGGCTTTTGTCCCCGGGATAAAAAATTGTTTGGATTATAGGCGTATAAAAATCCATAAGGAACTTTTCCATATAATCTTTGATGCTCCGGATCGCTTGAAACCGCACCTTTTTGACGAATCATCATTAATGAATCCCAAACTTCCGGATAATTGGTAGCAATTTCATGATTGCTGTTGTCATCATTTTTTTGCCACATAATATAACTGTGAAAAGTATTAGCTAGTATCAGATGACTGACGTGTTCAGGATATTTCAACGCATATCCCTGTGCAACCACCCCGCCGTAAGAATGTCCAAGCACATTTAATTTGTCGAAATGAAGCGCTTTCCGCAATCCTTCAATATCTTCAATATCGCGGGCCAGTGTATATTCTTTTACATCTTTTGCCGTATCGCTCTTACCCCTTCCGAATGCATCAAAGTAGATGATTTGATTATCTTTTGCCAAAGAATCAAATACGCGATAACCCGGGTGAGCACCGCCAGGGCCGCCAGGTATGATGATTAATGGATTGCCGTGGCCCACCAAAACCACATAGAGCTTTGCGCTATTTACCGTTACATATTTTCCATCTGTATAACTGCTGGGAAAATTCTGGGCATAAGTAATGGCAAAAATGAAAAGCAGTGTTAAGGATAAAAATATTTTTCTCATTAAATTTTTTTAGGATGAAGATAAATTAAAATGGTGTTTTAGGTGTCTGTTTCATTTTTTTTCTTTTGTTAAAGGAATGAAAAAGCGTTTTTAATGATTAAACAATGACAGAAAATTTCATTCTATTATTTTGAAAGCAACCGATAAAAATTTAAAAAACATTAATCATTTTAAAAATTAAATCTCATGAAAAATTTACTACTCGCTCTTTTCGTCATTACCGCTTTTGCTGCTTGCAAAAGCAATTCTGACCAGAAGGATCAGACAAGAAATATTCAGCTATTATCTGATTCTACCGCATACAATAACAATGTTTTTTCTGATACCAACAAAGTTATAAAAGCAGAGAAAATTCCTGCAAAAATTACCGAAAAACCACGGACCATTGTAATCGTAAAAAGCCCTGCAAAAAGTCCCACTAAAATTGCAACTACTTCACCTGTTGCTGACCAGGTAACTAATATTCCAACAGCGACCAATCCACCTGTTGTGACAACTCCTGAACCTGCAAAACCTACAGTTGATAATTCTGCAAGTGGCACCAGTACTTCTCAAACTGCCTCAACCGGAAGTGAAACAAAAGTGCAGAAGAAAAAAGGGTTGAATAAAGCTTCTCAAGGTGCGATAATTGGCGGAGTTGGTGGAGCAGTAGGTGGTGCTATTATCAGCAAGAAAAAAGGTTTGGGTGCTGTGGTTGGGGGTATTGTAGGAGCAGCGGGAGGTTACATAGTTGGTAAAAATATGGACAAGAAGTATAATAAATTTGATTTTAAATAGAAGATCATTTTTTTAAAAAAAAGCCTTTTTTTTGCTAAAAAAGAAAGGCTTTTTCTATTATATTTTATAACCATTAATACGGAAGGGTCTAACTAACAATGGCTTTAACAAAATTTGTACATTTTTTCACTAACTTTTCAAAAGTTGGCATTATTTTCTCCTCTACGATTTTTGATTTATATTTTTCACGAAAATTCAGTATTATGAACCTCAGAACCATTAAAAAAATGTTTTTACCAATCCTGTTTTTAACCTCATTTGCTGCTTGTAACAGCAAGGAAAAAGCAGATACAAGAGATATCCAGTTATTATCCGATTCCACTGCATATCACAACAGTGTTTCTTCCGATTCAGCTAAATTAAAAAATGAAAGCCCGGTTCCGGCGACAACTATTCCTAACAAGGCTGCCGCTTCTCATAGTTCTTCAACTTCGGAAAAAGTATCGAAAACATCGTCATCTTCAAATTCAGGTACCGTATCGAAATCAGAAACATCTTCAAATTCAGGAACTGCAGGTAGTTCGGGATCCTCTACCACACAAGGCACCCAGAAAAAAGGATGGAGTAAAGGAGCGCAAGGGGCTGTAATTGGCGGCGCTACAGGAGCAGTGGGTGGCGCCATCATTTCAAAACACAAAGGAACCGGTGCAGCGATTGGCGCGGCCGTGGGTGCAGCAGGTGGTTATATTATCGGCCATGAAAAAGATAAAAAAGACGGCCGTGTACAAAAGAAATAGTTGCTAGTTTCAATGAAAAACCTTCCTAAAAGCATCAGGAAGGTTTTTTTTGATAAAAATTTGAAGATCATTTCGCTCTGTCATATTGCAAAGGCCACTGCAAATCCACCCCTAACTCTTTAGCTGCATGCAACGGAAAATAAGGATCACGCACTAACTGGCGCGCCATAATGATTAAATCGGCTTTTTCATCTTCGAGAATTTCCTCTGCATGCTGAGTTATAGTAATTAATCCGACTGCTGCAGTCAAAATATCCGCTTCTTTTCTTATTTTTTCGGAAAAGGGAACCTGGTATAAAGGAGCAACGGGAATTTTTTGTTCATGAGAATTGCCTCCTGTTGAACAATCAATTACATCTACTTCGTTTTCTTTTAAAATTTTTGCAAGAGCAACAGAATCATTTTCATCCCAACCCCCAGGCACCCAATCGGTAGCGGAAATCCGTACGAATAAAGGCGAGCCTTGTTTCATAACACTTCTCATTTCCTTTATAATTTCCACAAGCAACCTGATGCGGTTTTCAAAAGAACCCCCATACTCATCTTTACGATAATTACTTACAGGAGATAGAAATTCGTTTATTAAATATCCATGCGCTCCGTGGATTTCAAAAACCTCAAAGCCGGCTTCTATGGCTCGTTTTGTAGCATCTCCGAAATCTTTAACCAGTTGCCTGATTTCATCATTAGTTATTTCCAGTGGCGCTGGTTCTCCTTCTTTGAATGCCACAGGGCTTGGGGCGAACGTTTGCCATCCGCCTTCATTTTCAGTCAATGCTACCCGGCCTTTCCATGGGCTTAAATGACTTGCTTTTCTTCCCGCATGTGCCAGTTGAATCCCGGGAACTGCGCCTTGTTCTTTTATAAAACTGGTAATCCTTTTTAAAAAAGAAACGTGTTCATCTTTCCAGATTCCGAGATCAGCCGGTGAAATTCTACCTTCCGGAGAAACGGCTGTTGCTTCTGTAAAAACGAGCGCTGCACCACCAACAGCGCGTGTGCCAAGGTGTACCAAATGCCAGTCATTTGCAAATCCATCTATACTCGAATACTGGCACATGGGTGAAACAATGATTCGGTTTTTTAAAGTAATATCCCTGATTTTTATTGGTTCAAAAAGTAAAGCCATAGTTTTTTTATTTGCGAATTTCCCATCAATTTTCTTTAAAAAAAATTCTGGCAAATCAACTGAGCAAATTGTAGGGTGAAAATTAACAAGCTAAAAACACCTTATCTGATACAGCAGAAAGTTTTCTCTAAAGAAATTTATATTAATTTTGCCAACCTTTCAAAAAGGAAAAGGTCCCGTAGTTCAATGCCCGCTCGGCTGACCCGGTCGGACGGGGATAGAATAGAAGTTTCCTAAACTTTTGATACAAGTTCGATTCTGTTTGTAAATAATTTCTATTAGAATAATAAAAGAAAAATAGATGTTTTATGCTTATGTAATAAAATCAATTGCCTTTGATTACTATTATAAAGGTTATTGTGAGGGTTTAGAAATTCGGCTAAAACAACATAATTCTGGCATGACAATATCTATAAAGCCTTACCTTCCTTTTAAAATTGTTTATTTTGAAAAATTCGCAACAAAAGAAGAAGCAATAAAAAGAGAAAAATATTTTAAATCTGCAGCAGGAAGAAGGCTTCTTAAAAATTGTATCAAACCTCTATGAATTGAAAAGTAACTGGCAAAAGTAGAACAACAGTGTTTTCTCTTAAAGAGTCTCTATTAATTTTGCCAATCTTTCAAAGTAGATATTCCCGTAGTTCAATGCCTGCCGGAATGACGCGGTTGCATGGGGATAGATTGGAAGTTTCCTAAACTTTTGATACAAGTTCGATTTTTCTCTTAAGAATTTCCATTAATTTTGCCAACCTTTCAAAAAGGAAAAGGTCCCGTAGTTCAATGGATAGAATAGAAGTTTCCTAAACTTTTGATACAAGTTCGATTCTTGTCGGGACTACTATGCATTATATCAGCAAACCAACAAATAACTGAAATTTGTATTTTGTCTTTTAAATCAATTTAGCCTTCAATTTAAAACCTATTATTTTTTAATCTGATTTCATGAAAAAAATCTTAACTGTTTCCTTTTTGTTTTCTTTCTCCGCCGCATTCGCCCAAAATTTAAATTCCGACTTTTTTTATGTAAAAACCAAAGACTCTTTGCCTTTTTTAAAATATGGACTGGGTCAGGACAGGCTGGGTGCTGCAAAAATGACTTTTTTAGACAGCAATGTTGTGCTTAAAGTAACCGATAGCTCGGGAACTGATTATAAAGTGCAGCTTTCACAACTCCATTCCGCCTGGATAGAAAAAGAGAAGGTTAATAAAACAATTGCAATCCAGGACAAACAGCATCTTACAGGTAGCTGGAGTGTCTATGGAGATTCTCTGTACGATTATGTGACGGTCTCACTTGACCAAAAATTGCCTTACCGGAGTGAAATGAAAATCAATCCATCAAGGATTGTGGTGGATATTTTTGGTGCGGTAAGCAATACCAACTGGATTACCCAGCTTTCTACTGCAAAAGAAATAAAAAATGCCTGGTATGAACAGCCGGAAGATGATGTAATGCGCGTCATTATTGAATTGAAGCATTCTCAAAACTGGGGCTACAGCATGTATTATACCGAAAATAACAAACTAACCATCAGGATTAAACGGCAACCGCGGATCTTAAATTTAAGCCATTTAACCATCGCGGTTGATGCCGGCCATGGCGGTGAAAATACCGGCGCAACAGGCGTTACCTCTAAAATAAAAGAGAAGGATTATACTTTGTTAATTGCAAAAGAACTGGAAAAGCAATTGCTAAAGAAAAAAGCAAAAGTGGTGATGACACGTACCAAAGATACCACCCTGAGCATGTTTGAAAGGATCCAGTTTTTACAACAACAAAACCCTGATTTGCTGATTAGCATTCATCTGAATTCGGCATCAAAAGATACGACCAGCGGCGTAAGTACGTACTATCGTTATATCGGTTTTCGCCCTTTGAGCGAGGCAATTTTAAAAAGCATGCTACAACTTGGGTTACATGAGTTTGGTAATGTAGGAAGTTTTAATTTTTCTTTAAGCGGCCCTACCGATTATCCAAATTGTTTGGTTGAAGTTGCCTTCCTAAGCAATAAACAGGATGAAAAAAAGATCCTGGATCCAAAGTTCCGGCGCGATGCAGCGGTGAAAATTGTAGAAGGGATAGAGGAGTATTTAAAAAAATTATACGTACTTTGTAAAAACCAATTTTAAAAAAACGGGTAAGAAGATCTGTTTTAATCCTTTTTTTAATCAAAAATATTTTAGTGATTCATATTTATCCAACGATAAAAAAAGCATTTGGAAAATTAAGCAACCTGGCTGAAACCCTGATTGGCAGCGAGATTGTGCGCCTTGGAGGAGAGATAAAAGAAAAAATGAAAAGGGGTGAAAAGATTTACAATTTTACCATTGGCGATTTTGATTCTTCCATATTTCCTATTCCAAAAAAATTAGAAAACGAAATTGTAGAAGCATACCGGAATAAATTTACAACTTACCCTCCCGCTGATGGAATTCTTGCTTTGCGTGAATCTGTTTCAAGATTTATAAAAGAACGCGAAGGATTGGATTTTACTACAAACGAAATTCTGATTGCCGCCGGCGGGCGGCCGCTTATTTATGCTTTATACCGGGCGTTGGTAGATAAAGGCGATAAGGTAATTTATGCGGTTCCCAGTTGGAATAATAATCATTATGTTCATTTTACAGAAGGCCAGCATGAAGTGATCCAGGCAACCCGTGAAAATAATTTTATGCCAACGGCGGAAGATATAAAACCACATCTGAAAGATGCTGTTTTGATTGCTTTATGTTCTCCCCTAAATCCAACCGGTACTGTTTTCAAAAAACAAGAACTGGAAAAAATCTGCGATATGGTGTTGGAAGAAAATAACCGGCGCAGCAATGAAGAAAAGAAATTGTATGTAATGTACGACCAGATGTACTGGATGCTTACTTTTGGCGATACCGTGCATTATAATCCGGTAAGCCTTCGCCCTGAGATGAAAGATTACACGATATTCATTGATGGAATCAGCAAGGCCTTCGCAGCTACCGGCGTACGTGTTGGATGGGCTTTAGGCCCTGGACATGTTTTGGCAAAAATGAAAGCAATCAACAGCCATGTAGGTGCCTGGAGCCCAATGGCGGAGCAACATGCAACGGCAAAATTCTTACTACAGAATGATGCCATTGATGAATATCTCCATCATTATAAAAAAGAGCTTGCAGAAAGATTGCAACTGATTTATCAAGGATTTCAAAAATTAAGATCAGAAGGGTTTCCAGTGGATGCGTGTTCACCTCAGGCAGCCATATATTTAACAATTCAACTAAGTCTTGCCAACAAACGAACAAATAACGGCGATTTGCTCTCTACCCAGGCAGATGTTACTTCTTATATTTTAAATGAAGCAAAACTGGCTGTAGTACCATTTTACGCTTTTGGCGCACCCAAAGATTCTGATTGGTACAGGTTAAGCGTCGGCACTTGCAAAAAAGAAGAGATCCCGGAAATGCTAGAGAAACTCAGAACCGCTTTGAGTAAGCTGACGTAAGATTTACTGCCGGTTTCTGTTACTTTCAAATGTTTGTTTTCCAACTCAACTAAGCCATCTTTTTCCATTTCGTGAAGATTTGCAGAATGGAAAATGCTTGTATATGCCGGAAAAGAGAATGCACTTATTCAACTATTCATATTGCTTTCGCTTTAATCAATCCTGATACAGGTTCAATGATGATTCTTCAGAAAGTGAGTTGCCACTATACTTTCTATATCTTTTTGGGTGTAATTTAATATTTTTGTGGATCACAAATGACGACAAGTAAAATCTCTACTAAAAAGAAAACACCCACTGTTGCAAATAATATTTTTATAAAAGGCGCAAGAGTTCACAATCTTAAAAACATCGATATTGAAATTCCGCGCAATAAATTAATCGTAGTAACCGGCGTGTCAGGCTCTGGAAAATCCTCCTTAACGATTGATACTTTATTTGCCGAAGGACAAAGGCGTTATGCAGAAAGCATGAGTGCCTACGCACGGCAATTTATGGCCCGTATGAATAAACCGGATGTTGATTATATAAAAGGATTATGCCCGGCAATTGCCATCGAACAAAAAGTGATTACGCGTACTCCCCGATCCACAGTGGGCAGTATGACCGAGATATATGATTACCTGCGTCTTTTATTTGCAAGAATTGGAAAAACAATTTCGCCTGTATCCGGAAGAGAAGTAAAAAAAGATGATGTAACAGATGTAGTGAAAGCGATTAATAATTTACAAAATGGCGATAAAGTATTGTTGCTGGTGGCTTTCCGTCAGCAGGAGCATCGCGATATAAAAGAAGAACTGCACATTTTGATGCAGAAGGGTTTTTCAAGAATTTATGTTGATGGAAAAATTGAGCACATTGAAGACCTTCAGGAAAAAGAGGATTTAACCTCGTACTTCAAACATCTTACTTCATATATTTTGATTGATCGTTTAGTGGTAAAAAATTTTGATGAAGACGACAATCACCGGATTGCCGATTCTGTGAATACCGCTTTTTATGAAGGGGAAGGTGAAGTAATTCTTGAAATAAATGGAAAAGAACACCTGCACTTTTCAAATAAATATGAACTGGATGGAATTAAATTTGAAGAGCCAGTTCCTAATTTATTCTCCTTTAATAATCCTTATGGCGCTTGCCCGGTTTGTGGCGGTTTTTCCCTCGTTCTTGGCATTGATCCGGACCTCGTTTTCCCCGATAAAAGATTGAGTGTTTATGAAAACGCCATCGCTCCCTGGCGTGGCGAAAAATCTGGTTTGTGGAAAGAGAAACTTATCAAAGTTGCCAAACATTTTGATTTCCCGATTCATAAGCCGGTCATCGACCTTACAACGGCTCAATATAATCTCCTCTGGACAGGCAATGAATTTTTTGAGGGAATCAATGAATTTTTCAAGGAAGTACAACAGAATTTGTATAAAATACAATACCGTGTTTTGCTAAGCCGCTATCGCGGAAAAACGATTTGTCCGGAATGCAATGGGTATCGTTTAAGAAAAGAAGCTTTATATGTGAAGGTAGATAATAAAAACATCGGCGAGCTGTGCGAAATGCCGGTAAAAGACCTGCAAAAATGGTTTTCACAAATTCAATTATCAGATTTTGATAAGGCTGTCGGGAAAAGAATTTTGTTAGAAATCAATACGAGATTAAAAGTGCTTCTGGATGTAGGGCTTGGTTATCTTACTTTAAATCGCCTTGCCAATTCATTAAGTGGAGGAGAAAGCCAGCGCATTCAATTAACACGAAGCCTGGGAAGCAATCTTACCGATTCATTATATATTTTGGATGAGCCTTCCATCGGTTTGCATTCAAGAGATACAGAAAATTTAATCGGAGTTTTAAAAAATCTGCAGGCGTTGGGAAATACGGTTGTGGTGGTAGAACATGATGAAATGATGATGCGCAAAGCGGATCATATAATTGATATGGGCCCACTGGCGAGCCATTTGGGCGGAGAAATAATCGCAGAAGGGAACTACAATTCTATCATTAAAAATCCGCAAAGCCTTACCGGAAAATACCTTAGCGGAGAATTGAAAATTGAGCCTCCCAAAATTGTGCGCAAATGGAATCGTTCCATAAAAGTAGAAGGTGCGCGGCAAAACAATTTAAAAAATATTGATGTCGTTATCCCATTGAATATTTTGTGCCTGGTAACCGGTGTTAGCGGAAGTGGAAAAACAACTTTGGTCAAACAAATTTTATATCCGGCATTAAAAAAACTGAAAGGCGAATTTGCAGAAAAAATCGGATTAAGTAAAGGCATTTCAGGTGACGTGGATTTTATTTCGGAGGTAGAAATGATAGATCAGAATCCAATAGGAAAATCATCGCGAAGTAACCCTGTAACATACATTAAAGCTTACGATGAAATCAGGGAATTGTTCAGTAAGCAGCCCTTGAGTAAAATACGCGGTTACCAGCCAAAACACTTTTCGTTTAATGTAGACGGTGGCAGATGTGATGCCTGCAAAGGTGAAGGCGAACAGGTGGTAGAAATGCAATTCCTGGCTGATGTGCATTTGCTTTGTGATGTATGTGGAGGCAAAAGATTTAAAGAAGAAGTATTGGAAGTAAAATACAATGATAAAAGTATTTATGACGTCCTGGAGATGAGTGTGGATGAAGCGATTGCTTTTTTTTCAAAATAAAAATCATCCTCTAAAAAGAATGACACGACAGGAGAAGATATTGCCAAAAAAATTCAGCCTTTAAGCGATGTGGGATTGGGATATATTAAATTGGGCCAGTCTTCTGATACGCTTTCGGGCGGCGAGGCGCAGCGTGTAAAGCTCGCCTCTTGTTTAGGCAAGGGGAACCAGGGAAATCTGTTATTTATTTTTGATGAACCTACAACAGGACTGCATTTTCATGACATAAAAAAATTACTGAAGTCGTTTAATGCGTTAATTGAACAAGGACATTCTATTATCGTTATAGAGCATAATACCGATGTAATAAAATCTGCTGACTGGGTAATAGACCTGGGCCCGGGAGCAGGCGATGAAGGTGGAAACCTCGTCTATGCCGGTGTTCCGCAAGGATTAAAAAAAGTGGAAGAAAGTTATACGGGTAAATATATCTGATTGAAGATATTGATGTTTCGTCTTAATGATTATGCATAACAAAAATAAAATGCAGTAAACGAAGAAATATCGACCATTCCCGTTTTCTTTTTTAATAAAATTTAGATCAAAATTTCTTCTTTGTCCTCCTGTTTTGTTTTGTAGATTTATCTTTGAAAAAATTTCTTTTTATGCATCCAAAAATCAATTGGCCGGAAGCGATGAAACCTTTAATTAAAAAATATAAAGGAAAAAAACATCCCTTGGATTATGAAAATACCTATCAGCTTTTAGTTGGTGTAATTTTATCTGCACAGGATTCGGACAGGCATATTAACCAACTTGCACCAGCGCTTTTCGAGGCATTTCCGGATATGGAGGCGCTTTCGCATGCCACTTCGGAAACATTATTTCCGCTCATTGGCTCCGTCCGCAATTATGCCAATAAGACCAAATGGCTTCTTGCCCTTGCCCAAAAAATAAAAAAAGACAGCAACATTCCGCTAACACTTGATCTATTGACTGAATTACCGGGAATTGGAAGAAAATCTGCCAACGTGATCATGCGGGAAGCTGGCGCAAAAGCAGAAGGAGTTGTCGTAGACCTTCATGTTGTAAGGGTAGCGCCCCGGCTTGGAATTGCAACGGGAACGGATCCTAAAAAGATTGAAAAGCAAATAATGGAAACCCTTCCTGAAAGTGAATGGGATGCCGGAATGGCGATGTCATTTCTTGGAAGAGAAATCTGCAGGCCACAGCCAAAGTGCGAAATATGCTTGATGAAACCTGTTTGCGCTTATTATAACGGATGGTTGGAAGAAGGTTAAAGGTTGAACGTTCGATGGTTGAAGGTTGAAGATAAACTTTACTGATTTAGATTTATCAGTTTCCTAAAACATTACCAAAAAATTTTATTGCTTTATAACATTACAAAACAATATACTATCCCATCTTTCGTTTTTCTATTGTTTTTACGGGATTTTTTTGCTAACACAGTACGCGAAGAATTTCTTAAAATAAATGTTTCTCAAATACAATTTGAGAAATTGTATCCTAATTCAAAATTGCAAAACCTTGAAAAATCATCTGTTGATTTTTTTATTATTCATGTTTATTAGTCCTTTAATCAAAGGACAGGAGGTTATCAGGCAGGTTTCATGTTTTGATTCTACCATGAAATCACAGGCAGATAGTATGAAAAAAGAAATGGCCAACAAGGGATTTATTATAGTAAGGGAAGCCTCGATGACGATGGAAAGCGAATATGAGATGCCGGTAATTGTTCCGCTTACCCAAGGCACCTGGTATCAGTTTGTATTTATTGGCGATCTTTCATCAAAACTTTATGAAGTGCGGATGTATGATTATAATGAAAAACAGGTAGTGTATCAAAAACATTTTGGGGATGGAATGGAAAGTAATGTTATCAGCTATTCTTATATTCCTCAATTCACTGAATACCATATTATCAAACCGGTTCAGGTAAATAAAAAGAAGAAAAAGGGAATTTGCGGGTATATCATTATGTTTAAAAAAGTAAAGTAGTTTTTTTAGCTGCCTGTAACAGGAACCCCACACAAATTACTCAGCAAACAAAGAAATAACCTGAATTCTTAATTGTCGTTTTCATTCTCAACATTATTTTTCCCTTTACCCATCGGTGTTTAACAATACAATTGAAACAAAAAAATACTTTTTTCTTTGTTTACTATCCTGTATTTGTGAAGAGAAAATTATTTACTTGCCTTTTAGGTTCTTTTCAGGCGGGTTTCCTTATTTGCTGCAAGCCATTTATTAATCGGAGAATTTTTTTTCGTGTGTTCTTCACTGTTATATTCTGTATCAACGGCATACCGGTCATTATGTTTTATCAGCAACCAACTGTTATCTTCTTTCCCTTTTAATCTTACCAAAACAAATTCACCTTTCAATTTTTTTCCGAATAAATGAAATTTGAAATCACCCGATTTCAATCCTGCGCGAAGATTTTTTTCTGCCACCTCGCGGGGAGAATTTGCCAGGTCTGCATAAGTACCGCTATCCCAGATCTCTACAATGCCGGCACCGTAATTTCCTTCAGGAATCGTACCTGCAAAATCTTTATAATCATAAGGATGATCTTCCACCATCATCGCCAGCCTTTTATCTTTTGGATTCATAGACGGCCCTTTTGGTACCGCCCAGCTTTTTAAAACGCCATCCAGTTCCAATCTGAAATCATAATGCAAACGCGACGCTTTGTGCCGCTGCACGACAAAGATCAATTCAGATTCAGATTCTTTTACTTTGCCCGCTGGTTCGGAGGTTTCTTTAAAATTTCTTTTCTTATTGTAAAGTGTTAATGCCATTATGCAGATTTTTTACGTTTTACTTCAAGGCTTGCTTTAATCTGTTCCATCAAGTCTTTTGTTGTACTGTGAACCACTTTCATTTCAGGGGCCTTGATCTTTTTCCCTTTCGCCTTAGCCTCAATTATTTTTAATAACTCATCATTATAATTGTCTTTATATTTTGAAATATCAAATTTTCCGGTGAGCTGATCAATTAAAGTAATGGCCATTTTTAATTCAGCCGGTTTTACGTCTGTATTTTTAGGAAGAGTCAACTGATTCGGATCGCGTATTTCCTGAGCAAATCTTATTTTGTTTAAAACAATGACATTGTTATCGGGACGCAGGATTGCCAACGCTTCTTTGTTGCGCATCACAAACGTAGAAACACCTACTTTTTTTGTTTTTTTTAATGCTTCAAGTAATAATGCATAAGGCCTTGTACCAGATTTGTCAGGTTCCAGGTAATAAGGCGTTTCGTAATAAAGACTGCTGATTTCATCCTCTTTTACAAAGTCAGAAATCGAAATGGTCTTTGTTTTTTCGGCAGCTACCGCTTCAAAATCTTTATCATCGAGTACTACATATTCATTATCTATTTTATACCCTTTTACGATATTCCCCCACGGCACTTCCTTGCCTGTATTTTCGTTCACACGCTGGTATTTAATGTGTGCATGATCTTTTTTATCAAGCATATCCAAATCAAGGTTGCTTGTTTCTGTAGCGCTGTAAATTTTTACCGGAATATTTACTAATCCGAAACCGATCGCGCCTGTCCAGATTGGTCTCATATTGATCATTTTATGGTGAGAATAAAACTAACCTGAAAATCTGTGCCTTTTTTATTTCTATTGTTTAATTAAGCTATTTAAGAAATTACATGTATGAAATGAGGAATTACTTCCACAATGAGCAATACTATTTTATTATCTTCCTTCTAATCAAGCAGTCAATTCATTACCAGATCAGTTAAATTTTTTTGGAATCAGACAAAGGGATTTACAATAGTTAATTTCTTTTCAACTACAAGCCCGTGCTGCATATCTTCTGAAAACAATACAGAACAATTTCCTTCCAGTGAGGCGGCAACTATAATGGAATCAAAAAGCTGAAAATTATACTTTTTAATTAAGCGGGCAGCGGATAAAAGTGTAGGAGTAGTTACATATATTATCTCACAATCTTTAAGCAATTCAGCACCTTGAATCAGTAGCTCTGCTTTAAGTAAATCAAGTATTCTGCGAGTAGTATTTAAGTATTCTGAAATTACCTGAGTAGATATTTTAGGATTTTCTGCGAGTATCTCTTTTGCAATTCTCCTTTTGCGCTCATCTGATTTATCATGCAGATATATCAATACATTCGTATCAACAGCGCAAACATCATTGATCATAATTGTTGGCTTCATTCCTGTTGAATGTAAAATTACTCAAATCCACCAGGCTGTTTTTGGTAATTTCTTCAATTTTTTTGATTCGCTGTTCTTTCGTCATACCAACTTCCTCAGCAGCAGGGTTAATTTCAAAAGCAATTACCTCTACCGTCTTGCCAACGAGTTCGTTTGGCAAACGCATGATGAAAATCGGTTCCGTAGGCGTTATGATTTCACGTAACATGATATTTGTTTGTATCAATAAAGATAGCAAAAAAAGAAATAACGATTGGATAAGCGGATAATAATAATAAAACTCAAACGGACACAATCTTAAAATGATTTAAAATATTCAATTTTTCGTTCTTCTAAAATCCAACAATAATACCGGCAGTAAAATTAAATTTGTAAGAGTCGCTACAAACAAGGTAATAGAAGTAAGCCAGCCAAGAGATTGAGTGCCGCCAAAACCACTGAAACAAAAAATTATAAAGCCGGCAATTAAAACCAAAGAGGTATAAATAATGCTTAATCCGGTATGCTTTATTGTTTCAGAAACCGTTTTCTTTAGGTCAAAATTATTGGAGGGAAGTTCCTGTTTATAATTTACCAAAAAGCGAATCGTGACATCAATGGCGATTCCAAGAGCAACACTAAAGATCAATACAGTTGAAGGTTTTAACCTCACTCCTGCCCAGCCCATAATTCCTGCCGTTACCACTAATGGAATCACATTTGGTATTAATGAGCAGATTAAAATGCGCACAGATTTGAACAAATACAACATGCAAAGCGCAATAAATAAAAATGCCCAAAGCAAACTCTCTTTTAATCCATTGATAATATAGCGGCTCCCTTCTAAAAAAGTAATTGTAGAACCGGTGAAAATTATTTTATATTTTGAAGTGTCAAAAATATGATCCGTTTCCTTCTGCAAATTGTTCAAAATGACCGGAAGTTTTTCTGTTCCGACATCTCGCATATTGATGCTCATTCGTGTACTTTGCCTTGCAGTATCAATAAAACTGGTGAGTAGTTTTGAAAGATTGCTTTTTGGGCCGCCGCCTTTTTCTGGCTTCAGATAATCGCCTATAAAAGCGATATCAAACTGATTTGGCAACGCATAATTTAAAGAGTCCCCTTCATAAAATCCTTGTTTCACAAATTTGATTCCCTGGACAATGCAAAGTGGCCGGCTCATTTCCGGCTGCTTTTTTATATAAGAAGAAAGAGAATCCATTTTTACCAAAACGGGTAAAATGCGGGAGCCGGCAAGACCATTTCTTTTCTTTGTATCAATTACAATTTCCAGTGGCATCACACCTTTAAAATTACTTTCAAAAAATTTCAGGTCGGTATATATCTTATCTGTTTTTGGTAAATCATCTACAATAAAACCTTCTGTTTTCAACTTAAAAATTCCAAACGCTGAAAAAACAATCACGGCTAACGTGCATGCATACACGATTTTTCTATGAACAAAAACCCACCGTTCAATTTTCAATAAAATGGTTGTAAAAATTTTGACATCCAAATATTGCAATTGCCTTTGTTGAGGCGCTTTCATAAAACTCAAAACTGAAGGAAGTAAAATAAAGGAGATAACAAAAATAAACATGATCCCCAGTCCTGCAACTTTTCCAAACTCCTGCAAAATGGCGCTGTGTGTTAAAGCAAAAACCGCGAAGCCTATTGCTGCTGTGAGGTTACAGAAAAGAGTAACCACCCCCATCCTGCTCACCATGTCTATTAATGATTGCTCTTTATCGCCGGTTTTTTTATAAGTGGAATGATATTTATTTAAAAAATAAATACAATTTGGAATACCAATTACTACAATTAAAGGCGGAATTAAAGCAGTTAACAAAGTGATTTTGTAACCAAAAAGATACATAATACCCACACTCCAGATAACTCCCGTAATTACAACCAATAAAGATAAAAGTGTAGTCTTCACCGAACGAAACATCAGTAATAATATCAAGGCAGAAAGAGCGAGGGAACCAATGATAAACCATTTCATTTCACGCGCAATCCTGTCTGCAACCTGCGTGCGAATCAAAGGCAAACCGCTGATATGCGTAGGAATTTTTGTTGCTGCTGTATATTCATTCGCCCGTTCAATAATATCGTTGATCACTTTCGTTCTTCCTTTTGAATTTAGGATATCTTTATTAATTCTCACCACCAACAAATAGGCGGCGCTTGCAGGATTGTACAAAAGGGATTTATAAAAAGGAAGCGAATAAAAGATTTTTAAACTGCTATCAATTTGTTGTTGTGATTGGAGGTCTTTTGGAAAAACCGGAATCGCATCCAGTTTTTGGTTAACAGTATCTTTCAAAAGATCAACGGCATTGGCCACACTCAAAACATCTTCTACATAATGAATGTTTTTTAATTCCGTATTTAATTTGCTAAAAGCCCTGAAATTTTTTAATTGAAAAAAATCATTTGACTGAACGCCGATCACCAATACATTTCCATCATCCCCAAATTTTTCTTTGAAAGAAAGATAATCCTGGTACTTTGGATTATTGGTCGGAATCGCTTTTGAAAACTCATAACTGAGTTTGATTTTGCTTGCAAAAAAGGCCATTACCGCGGTTGACAGAAACAGGATTATTAAAAGAAGTAATCGGTTTTTTAAAACAAACTTTGCAAGGCGCTGCCACATAATTAATAAAATTTTTTTTGCGCAAAGGAATGAAAAATAAAAATCGGGTTATTTGTTTGTTTACTGCATCAACTTTCAACATTAAACCTTCAACCAAACATTACCATTCCAACTCCATTCCCAACTGATCTTTTAACTGTTTCACCAAAGGATACTCTTCGATGATTCTTAAATATTGTTGTTTACTGGTAAGGATTTCTTCCTTTGGATCGTTTTCACTTTCACTTTCATCAGTCCGTAATGTATAAATAAGATAACGGTTATTAAAATGAGACTGAAGGTGCGCAATCAAATCTCCTCTTTCGGCTTCAATAAATTTTTGCTGCAGATTAGTACCGGTAATTATTTCGATGCAATTTTCATCCGCAATATTCAATTTTGCGGATTTAAAATTAGAGACAATTGGTTTTTTATTACTGTTGATTAGCTTCTCAATATATAACCCCCATGCGATATAAAGCTCTTCTTCATTTAATTCTATTACATGGTTATTCTTATTTTCAAGGGCTACTTTTTCCCTTATTTTTTCCAAAGAACTAAGCTTTGTAAATTTTGTTTTAGGAATGTTATGCGCTACATGAGTATGATCAGGCGTGGCTTTTGGTGCTTCAGGTTTTAAAACTTCTTTTTCGATAGTCAGTTTTGCTTCTTCATTTCTGACAGAAGGTTCCGTCTTTTTTATTTTTGGTAAAACCGGTTCTTTTTTTAAAGCATTTACCGCAACAGGAGCTATAATTTTAAACGCAACAGGCTTTACGCTTTCAAGCTGTTTTTTTTTTGACAACTTACCTTCATCATTCACCAGGCTGAGAGCCTGATTCAGATAAGAAAGTTTTATAAAAGTAAGTTCTACATGAAGTCTTTTATTTTTTGCAAGCCGGTAATTGATTTCTGATTCACTTAAAATATTCAAAGCGCTCAGCAGCCATGAATCATTTATTTTGGATGCGGTTTCTAAATAACGTTGTTTAAATCCTTCTGAAACTTCCAGCAAAACGGCCACTTTCGCGTCTTTACTTACCAATAAATTTCTGAGAAACTCGGCAAATCCATTCAATACCAAATCGCCTTCAAAACCTTTGCGGTTTATTTCATCGTACAGCAAAATGGCATCACCGGCGTTTTGATTTTGCATCGCATCTATCAAACGGAAATAATAATCTTCATCCAGGATATTTAAATGTTCCAGCGTATTTGAATAAGTGAGTTCACCATTGGTAAAACTGACAATTTTATCCAGAATACTCAAAGAATCGCGAAGGCAGCCTTCGCTTTTTTGGGCGATAATGTGAAGCGCGGTTTTATCAGCTTTAATATGTTCTTTTTGGCAGATTTCATCAAGATGTTCTACCGTATCGCTGTTGGTAATTCTTTTAAAATCAAATATCTGGCAACGTGATAAAATCGTTGGAATAATTTTATGTTTTTCTGTAGTAGCCAAAATAAAAATAGCGAATGGTGGTGGCTCTTCCAACGTTTTCAAAAAAGCATTAAATGCCGCAGAACTTAACATGTGAACCTCATCCACAATATAAACTTTGTATTTTCCTGCCTGTGGCGCAAAGCGAACCTGATCTACCAAAGCACGGATATCATCTACCGAATTGTTGCTGGCCGCATCCAGTTCATGAATATTCAGAGAACTTCCATTATCAAAAGAAATGCACGAATTACAAACATTGCAAGCCTCTCCCTCTTCTGCTCTGTTTTCACAATTAATTGTTTTAGCAAGAATCCTGGCGCATGTTGTTTTACCTACGCCACGAGGCCCGCAAAAAAGAAAAGCGTGTGCAAGCTGGTTATTCTTTATCGCGTTTTTTAAAGTAGTGGTAATGTGCGATTGGCCCACAACTGTACTGAAATTTTGGGGCCGGTATTTACGTGCAGAAACAATGAATTTGTCCATAATGAAAAGAGACAAATTTAAGGAAATAATTCCGAAGCCACTTGCCCGTCATCATCAAAATCAAAAAAGAAAAGGTTATGAAAAAAAGGGGATTATAAGTGGTAAAGGGATGTATATCAACCGGAAAACATCATTGACAAACCAGCTTTTTTCAGCAACTATGCATCTTCATCAAATGATCTATTTCGGCGGAAAGCCGTGCAAAAATATCATCTACTGTTCCTTCACCTTTTACCAGGACCACTTTATGGGCTTTTTGATAATGATCGGCAACAGTGGCAGTTTTTTTATGATATTCGGCAATACGCGCTCTGATCACTATTTCGTTGGTATCATCAGAACGGCCGCTGGTTTCGCCACGTTTTAATAAACGTTTTATCAGTTCATCCTCACTTACTTCCAATGCAATCATCACGTCAATGCAGGTATGTTTTCTGGCCAAAAGATTATCCAGTTCCTCTGCCTGAATAGCTGTTCGCGGAAAGCCATCAAACAAAAAACCAGCTGCTTCCATATTCATATCAAGCGCATCATTTATCATTCCAATCACCACTTCGTCAGGCACTAAATTGCCTTTATCCATAAATTTTTTTGCTTCGATTCCTAATGGCGTTTTTCGCGAGATTTCACTTCTTAATAAATCGCCGGTTGAAAGATGCCTGAGATGATATTTAGCAATCAGTTTTTCCGATTGAGTTCCTTTTCCGCTGCCAGGAGGGCCAAATAAAATTAGATTAAACATCAGTTTTTTAAAATCCTTGTGAGCCTCAAATATACTTGATGAAAATTAAAAATCATCCGAAATGCGATAAAAACGAATTTTTTTTAGCAAAACATCCATTTTTGATTGTTTAATTTTACAACAATCATTTTTCTTTCAATAAAATTAAAAATAAACAAAATGGATACAGAAGAAAAAAGAGCCGGATTTTTAAAAGAAAACAAAAACCCTGCAGAAATAAACAATGAGGAATGGAAGAAAATATTACCACAGGATGTCTATCACATTGCCCGGCAAAAGGGAACCGAAAGGCCGGGAACGGGGAAATTTTATCAACATAATGAGGTAGGAACCTATTACTGCGCCGTTTGTGGAAACCCGCTTTTTCGCAGCAATGGAAAATTCAACAGCAGTTGCGGATGGCCCAGTTTTTTTGAACCAATCAGCAAAGAAAGCCTCATTTATCTTCCGGATAATTCTTATGGAATGAAACGAACAGAAGTAGAATGCGGTAAATGCCATTCTCATCTGGGCCATGTCTTTGAAGACGGGCCACCACCAACAGGCTTACGTTATTGTATCAATTCCGTAGTACTTGGTTTTGATAAAGCCTTAGAAGAAAAATAATTTTCAGGGTCTTCCGGTAAATGCCCTGCGCAGCAGAGCAACAATAAAGGTAAATATAGCTGAGCCGATTATTGCCCAGATGATGGGAAAAGGTTTGCCTTCAACAGTAATGGTGAAAAAATCGGGCAAACCCATTCTACCGGCAATCCAAAGCCCGATATAAGCGCCGATAAATCCAACAATAATTGAGACCAAACATCCACCAAGATCGTAACCAGCAAGGGATTGGCCAATACCACCGCAGACCGCGGCAATCAATAAAAGTATGAGAAATCCGATGAGTGTCATGTTTTTAAAATTTTATTGAAAATAAGATTTTTTCTAATTCAACAAGATTTTTATTCCGATAATTTAAAAAAGGAACCACAGTAAACAAACAAATAAGCGGCTTTGCTATTTTCCTTTTTAATAAAAATTGTTGAATTTAAAATTTCAGGTGTCATCTTTGCTTTGTAATAAAACAAAAGCATTAAAAGAATGATGAATCTGAAACCGGCTGAAAAAAAAATTATTTCTAAAAAAATAGATACTTTTTTTATTAACCTTTATGATGCTTTTCAATTTATAATCCGTTTTTTTAAAGAAGCATTCAAACCTCCTTACGAGGTTAAAGAAGTTATCAAACAATGCTATGAAGTCGGTTATAAATCCCTCTTTTTAATTACCCTTACCGGCTTCATTACCGGATTGGTTTTTACAAAACAATCGCGTCCATCTCTTTCAGAATTTGGCGCTACTTCATGGTTACCAAGTTTGGTTGCCATCGCTATTATCCGTGCACTTGCGCCATTGGTAACTGCTTTGATATGCGCCGGAAAAGTAGGATCCAATATTGCAGCAGAACTTGGCTCGATGAAAGTAACTGAGCAGATTGATGCCATGGAGGTATCTGCAGTGAATCCGTTTAAATTTTTAGTGGTGAGTCGTGTTTTAGCAACCACACTAATGATTCCTCTGCTGATGTGCTATACCGGTTTTGTGGCAATGATGGGCGCATTTTTAAATGTACATCAAAATGAAATGACCAGTTTTATTACATTTTTTCAACAGGCATTTGATAAAATATCTTTCCTTGATATTTTTTCTTCACTTTTTAAAAGTATTGTTTACGGATTTACTATCGGAATTGTAGGCTGTTACAAAGGTTTTCATGCAACAAACGGAACAGCGGGTGTAGGAAAAGCAGCGAATTTATCGGTAGTACTTTCTATGTTTTTAATTTTTATAGAAGAGATTCTTATTGTTCAGATCACAAATAGTTTAAGGCCGTGATAATGGAAAGGAAAAATGAAAGTAGCGATGAGTTTGAAATGATGATTTCTATTATGGATTTGTATAAATCTTTTGGTGAAAATCATGTATTGCGCGGCGTGAATCTGCAGGTAAAAAATAAAGAAAATGTAGTGGTTTTAGGAAGATCGGGAACAGGCAAATCGGTTTTAATTAAAATTATTTGTGGTTTATTAAAACCAGACCAGGGAAGTGTAAATGTGTTGGGAAAAGAAGTAGAATTATTAAATGAAAAAGAATTACAAAAGCTTCGTTTGCAAATCGGTTTTTCTTTTCAGAGCAGCGCATTATACGACAGCATGACGGTAAGGGAAAATCTTGCTTTCCCATTGGTAAGGCATTCAAAACATTTATCAAAAAAAGAAGTTACCCAACAAATAGAAAGCGTGTTGGATGCGGTAGGATTATTGCAGACGATAAATCAAATGCCCGCTGAATTGTCGGGTGGCCAAAGGAAAAGAATTGGTATTGCGCGAACCCTCATCCTGCGGCCTAAAATCATGTTGTATGATGAACCAACATCCGGACTGGATCCTATCACCAGTATTGAAATCAATAACCTAATCAATCTCGTGAAACATGAATTTAACACCACTTCCATCATCATTACCCACGATCTCACTTGTGCAAAGACCACCGGCGATAAAGTGGCGATGTTATTTGACGGAAAGTTTATAAAGCAAGGTACTTTTGATGAAGTATTTAGCAGCGATGATGAAAGAATTCAAAATTTTTATAAATACAATTTTATTAAATAGTTATGAGATCAACAGGAAACAGAAGAGCAGTCATTGTGGGAGTATTTATCTTCCTCGGACTGGCCATTTTTATCTGGACAGTGCTGACGCTTGGTTCACAGAAAAAAGCTTTTGGAAATTCCGTTACCATTAAATCCTATTTTGATAATGTAAACGGTTTGCAAAAGGGAAATAATGTTTGGTTTTCGGGAGTAAAAGTAGGTACCATTAAAAAAGTAACACTTATAGGAAACGAACGGGTGGAAGTGGATATGAATATTGAAGAACATTCGCTTCCCTTTATCCGGAAAAATGCAAAAGCCCGGCTGAGTACAGATGGATTGATCGGAAATAAAATAGTGGAAATTTATGGCGGTACATCTAAAGCGCCGCCCATTGAAGATGGCGACATGCTCAACAATGACAAATTATTAAGTACCGATGAAATGATGAATACGCTTGCAAAGAATAATGACAACCTGCTGGCCATAACTGCTAATTTTAAAACGCTCAGCAACAATCTTGTTGCAGGAAAAGGTTCAATTGGTAAATTGTTGAATGATGAGACGTTGGCAAACCAACTAAATAACACTGTAATTATTCTGAACAAAACGACAGCGAACCTTGAAAAACTTACCGCAAACGTTTCGGCTTATACAGCAAAACTGAATGAAAAAGGTGGCTTGTTGAACGATCTCGTAACCGATACAGTTATCTTTAGCAGATTGCGGGCAACGGTTTCACAACTTCAAAATGTGGCCGATCAATCGAAGCATATTATGGGTAATTTAGATTCAGCAACGGTCAATTTGAATAAAGGACTAAATAATAAAAATGCTCCTGCAGGAATGTTTCTACATGATGAAAAAACCGCTACATCTTTGAAAATTACTTTCCAGAATCTGCAGGCAGCAAGCAAAAAATTAGACGAAGACCTGGAAGCGGTACAACATAATTTTTTACTGCGTGGATTTTTTAAAAAGAAAGCAAAAAACGATAAGCAAAATGAACGGGTTGTTTTGGATACTACGGTTATGAGGTAGCGTTTCTAAGAGCCAAATCTTCCTGGCTTTTAACCGCTCTTTTAACTTTAACTTTTCTAAAAAACCTTCCTGGTTTAAACATGGTTATTTTTGTTTTTATATTAAATGCAGCTCTCGAAAAACCAAGAAGGTTTTGGCCGACTCTTTTATAATTTAACGATTCTTAAATAAAACCTCATGGTTTGAAAAAGGACTTTATGAAAAAAACTTTCTTTTATTTTATCCTCGCATTCACCTCTTTCAGTTTTCAGCAATGCAGCGCGCAGAAGCCGGTTAACTGGACTGCGGATCAATTGATAGAGCCATCCGTGTTGGCAAAAACAATTGAATCAAATAAAGACCTGCCGCTGATTTATTGTGTTGGCCCCGGAGTAGTTATTCCGCATTCAATTGATATCGGCATGTCGGACGATGAAAAGAATTTAGCGAAATTTAAAGATTCGCTATCCAAGTTGCCACGCAATTCCAATATCGTTATTTATTGTGGTTGTTGCCCTTTCGACCATTGTCCGAACGTACGGCCGGCAATCGCTTTGCTGCAACAAATGAAATTTACCAATTATCACTTGCTCAACCTGCCACACAATATCAAGACAGATTGGATTGCAAAAGGGTATCCGGAAGTGAAGCAATAACGCTGAAGGCGGAAGGCAGAGAGCAAGGCATCAACCAAAATTATTTATAAATGAAAAAATTAATAAGAATAAATACTTTTCTCTTCCTCGCAATATTGTATGCTGGTTTTTGCAAGGCACAGGACGATTTGCCTGATGCAAGAAGAAAAACCGAATCTTTTGCACGGTTTCATACTCCGGAAATGCGCACCGAACTGGCAACTTTTACCTTATCCGGTATCAGCGAGAGCGTGGGCCTAACTCCTTTAAAAAAAATCACTTATACATCTTTGGGAAACGATTCTATTGTTTTTGAAGGAGATGGAATAAAAGCGAAAGTCAAAATAGCGCCTTTTGATCCGGCAAAACACAAACTTTCTTTTGATGAGAAATACCTGGTGCGAATCGACAGGAAACCTTATTATGGAAATTATTTAAAAACACCAAAGACCAGGATCAGTGAAGTAACCATGATCATTGATCGCGATACAGTTTCAATTCCCCCGGCCGCTTATGACGATCTTTTCAATTTAAATTTTACTTATCTTGATAAAGGCGTAGAACGCACTACAGATGCGGTTTATATATCAAAAGACCGTCAAACAGTTTATCTTTATCTTTTTTGCAAAGACAACACCGGAAGCTATGAGGTAACCTGGATCTTTCAAAATAGAAAATATTTACGGAGAGTTTTGGATTATGGATTTATGTAAAAATCGAAAACCAGGAATTCAGATTATTTATTGGTTTACTGAATATTCAATAGTCAACACAATATTCAATACTCAAGGTTTTAACCCAACAAATAAGCCAACCCATTACTAACCGGTTCACATAAATTCTGTACATTTTTTTCACGGAATAATTTTTCCATTTGCTGGCGTACTTTTTTATACTCATCATGAATCGGGCAGGGATGTTTTGCGGAACATTGGCTAAGTCCTAATCCACAACTTATAAAGATTTGTTTGCCATCAATGGCTTCAACAATATTTATGATCGGTTGTTTTTTTTGTTGTTCAGAAATGTAAAACCCGCCTGTCGGCCCTTTCATGCTTTTTATTACATTTTGCTTTACTAAGGTTTGCAGGATTTTACCGACAGTATGTTCACTGGCATTAATAAACTCAGCAATTTCTTTAATGCCGGCATTTCCCTTGGTATCAAATTTGGAACAAAGGTAAATAACGGCTTTTATGGCAATTTTACAGGTTTTGCTCAACATAACTTACATGTTTAAAAATTCACGTCCTTCTTCTGAAATTTTGTGCGAACTCCATGGCGGATCGAAAGTAATTTTTGTTTCCACTTCATAACCCGGAAACGTTTGTTCCAACGCATTTGTGATGCCACTATTGATAGTTTCGCCCATCGGGCAAAATTGGGTGGTTAATGAATGCGAACAAAAAAGTTTCTTATTATTTTCGTCAAAATCAATCTGGTAAATTAATCCAAGATCCACCACATTCAATCCTATTTCCGGGTCATCTACAAACTTGAGTGCACCGAGCGCCAGGTCTAATTTCGCTTCGTCATTAGTAATTTCATTCATAACTATTTCGGTTTATGCGTGATTGCTTTCCAAACATTTCCATTGTACAAAATCGCTGTGATTAATAAAAGTATGGCAGCAATTTTTAAAATCAATCCATTGGAAATAAGAATACCGGCTGCAAATAAAATGAAACCGGTAAGATAAAAAATCACCATTCCCAAAAAAATTCTGTCGCTGAATAATTCTTTTGGATTTGGCGTTTTTCCCAACCCCGCTTTATCATGATATACTTTATTCCAAACAATAAATGGCAATGTTTTGAAAGTCATTCCAAAAATAATGGCTGTAATCCACCCAAAAAAAATACAGAAACCATAGGTAAGACTCATGCTATAATTACTGGTAGAAATTAACAACCATAAAATAATAATTAACAAAAAAAACAGCGGCAGAACCATCATCAAAACAGACAGTAAAGAAATTTTTACCTGGTAATCTACCTTTCTACGAATCCTTTCGTGGTAAGCATGATAACAATAATATCCAAACATGAATATTGCTGCTGCTACATCAACCAGTGGCAGCAAATAAAGCCTGGTAATTTTAAAGTATAGAAAGAAAATAATAAAACTGATGAGGGCAAAGTTGATCAATGCATAAATCCACCAAAGCAGTTTATTGTTGTTGTATTTTGAAATGAGAAATAAAGGAATCAGCCGCGAGCCTACTCCAATTACCAACAACAAAAACCAACCGATAATTCCTAAATGCGCATGAAGCGGGAGATAAGATAAGGAGTCTTTTGATAAGATATTATACGTGAAATTGTAAATTAAAAACAATCCTACAATGGTGGTAATTATCAACCAAAGCGTACCGGTAAAAACAAAAACCGCATGTACATTTTCCTGCTTGCTTTTTGCCATGCTTACGGCAATATTTACGAGATATAGTAAGATAGCAATATTAATTAAAATAGCGCCTGATTGTGCAGTCCATCCAAAATCAAACCGGTAAAAACCAATCACCAAAAGTGGAATTCCAACTGCTGCAAATGCAAAAGAAAGATAGGCCAATACATTGCTGTATAATTTCCCTTCAATCAAAACCGGCACCAATTGATGGCTCGCTCCAAGTATCATCATCGTGCCCCAGCCCAATGCCAAAACGTGTGTGATAGCAAGTGTATGCGGATGAAAATAATGTTGTAAGAAAGCGGAAGTAGAAAAAATCAAGAACATCGTTGCGACTAAAAAAGAAATGCCGGCATACAAATAAAACGGCAATACTACTTTATAAGAAGTGTTTTGGGCAAGGCCGGTATTGGGAGTTCCAGATAACATTTTAATCTTTAAAAATCAACAGGCGCACTTCGTTTGGCGCTTCTTCTTTTATACGATAATCAAATTTTCTTTCTTTTAATTCGGGTAATAAAAAAACAGGAATTCGTTTATGATAAACAAATAATGCATTCCCTTGTGGCAATTTTTCTATTGCTTCGAGAATCGTCATCATCGGTTGCGGCATTTCTAAATAACGCACATCAACTGTTTGCATTTTTCCTTCAAATTTTTGCAACAATTCATCCCAACCTTCGTCATTGTTTTCCTCAACATTTATTCCTACGGCGGCATCGCTTGTTTTGTAAAAATAAGTTTCTACTAAATCCACCTCAATCTCATCAACAAAATATTCAAATCCCTGTTTTTTCAACAAAGAAATTAACGGAGCCGGTTCAAAACCATTGATGATTTTGAGTGCGCCACCTTGAGGGATTTTCTTCACTCTATCTACTATTGATGAAAGCGGATCATCGCCGGCATCAATCAGTGGGCGCACATCAAAATCAACAATTTGTTCTGGTTTGAGGATATTAAAAAAAGCAGGTAGTTTTGGTCGTTCCCTGTGTGTTTCCGATTTAGTCTGCTTGTCGATTTCAAATCCCAGTGGTTGTAGTTTCTCAAAAAATTTTTCTACATTAAATCCGCCAATTTTTGCTGCCATTCCAATGCTTGTTCTTGCCGCCATCAACTTTCTCAACAATGGATTCCGCAGCTTTTCAAATTTTGCATTAATACTGATAATCGCTTCGAGTGCCTCAGGATTTTCTTTTAAAATTTTTGCAATTTTTGTATTGGCGTTTATCATCATGCTCATTCAAAGTAATTGTGATAATCATCTATCCTTTTGTCAATAGAATTAAATATTTGCCGGCTGTTGGAAGTGTCAGAGATTTCTTTCAATCTTTTATTGTCTTGCAAAATCGTCTCCAGCCAATGATGCAGCGCTTCATGATCCGGGCCAGCCATTTTACATTGCCGGATCATTTCGTTTAATCCATTACCTAAGTCAGAACTCAATATCTGGTAATCATTTTTGTTCGGAAAAGGCTTCATCCTAAAATTGTCGGCTATCGTTTTGAGAATTACTACATTATGATTTGTAATGGAATCTGCTTTCCATTTGGCACCATTATTTAGCGTTAAGTCTGCATTCTGAACATTTGCATGATCAGTATGTCCATTGGTATTTGCTTTGTCAGCATTTTCATTGCATGCCAATAAGAAAACGGTACATACAAAAGTGAGCAGCATCTTTTTCATAAACTGATTTTTGATGATTCAGTAAAACAATGAAATAACGCGCTTCATTTTATTTTTAATCCTGAACACATCTTAAGATATAAAAATCGTCAAAAGCCCGTGGCGTTTTAGCAATGCAGCGGGCTTTTCATCAATTCTAAATCAAGAGCCTTCGGAAATAAAATATTGTTTTCGAGATGAACATGAATATGCAAGTCATTTTCAAATTCATCCAGGGTTTTAAATAAGAAAGAATAGCTGGCACAGGCATCTTCAGGTAATGCATAATTTTTGCTTATTTTTCTCATTTCATCCATGTGATTACCTACCACTTCATGTTCCATTTCCATCATATTGATAGGCGTTTCAACCGAATCAAGATTTCCAAATGTCAATTTGCCATTTCCATTGTTTTTTGCAGCAACCAATTGTTTTACATAAGGAAATAAAACAGTTTCTTCTTTCACCATGTGAGAAGACATTTCATCGCAAACTTCCTGAGCAAGCTTATTAATCTGCAATAATTCCGGATGATGAGCGCCATGGACTTTCGCTACTTTTTCAGCATAAGCACGCAAATCCGGAATGGTTTTTTTCACGTAACTGTGGTGTGTATTTACGATATAATCTGCAAGAAAATCAAGGTTCCAGTCATTATATGGTAAAGGTTTTGCAGCAAAAGGAGTTTTATCGCTGTTTTGTAATTCCTGCTCTACCTTGGTTACATCAATTCCTTTTTCAGCACATGCCTGTTTCACCGTTTTCTTTCCTCCGCAACAAAAATCCAAGCCATATTTTTTAAACACTTCTGCTTTACGAAGGTCTTTTGCAGCAATTTCTCCAAGTGTTTCATCTGCCGTGCCCTCCGGTCTTTTTGAAATTTTTACGCGCCACAATTTGGGCCCTTGTTCCAGGTATTCCCAGGTAAAAATATTTCCCCTTTCACCGAGCAACTGATAGTACAACGGCTTTGGATCGTGGTCGTTATGAATGGTTAAACTTTCACCGGCTTTGAGTTCATCAAATTTCATAAAAATGGTCGGATGTTTTAGCCTGGGCTCAATTGCAGTAACATTCAAAATATTTTCTTTGTTATTTTCTTTCCTCTCTTCTTCGGCTTGTATTAAATCATTTTTAGTGATTTTTATTTTAAATATTTCAGGCCCTTGTTCGATGTAATCCCATCCAAATACTTTTCCATGAATATTTTCCAGTTGAAAGCGTAACGGGAGCGGATCGTGGTCATTCTGCAAAATGAAACTGGCACCTGGCTTTAATTCATCAAAACGATTAAAAATAGTAGCATGTTTTATTGCAGGATGTAACAAAGTAGCATCCAGAATGTTTTCATCTTCCTTTTTCGCGTGTTTCTTTTTGGTGATTTTTACTTTCCACAATTCAGGTCCCTGCTCCAGGTATTCCCAGGTAAAAATATCACCTCTTTCTGCGGATAACTCATAATAAAGGGGTTTGGGGTCGTGATCGTTATGAAGAATCAGGCTTTCCCCTGAAATCAATTCATCAAACCTGACAAAAATGGTCGGATGTTTTTGCTTAGGTTCTAATAAAGTAACATTGAGAATATTTTCATTTTCCAGAGCTGTTTCCATGTTATGTGGTTTTTTAAAAATTAAGAGAACGCAAAGGTAAAGGTATTTTTGAATAAAAGTATTAAAGTACTTTTATTATTTTTTTTTATTTCAGCAAACTGTTTTTTTTTACATAGCAGTAGCACTCTATGTTTGTTTAAAGAAAATTGCGGAGAGTTTTAATTCATCAAGCTATGATTATAATCATCTTTCAGACTGCCATAGCTCATTTTTGGACGCATCATATTTGCAGAATTTTGTTCCTTCTCTATTAAAAATAATCTGAAAAGCAAAACGATGATGGCGGTTAGGAAAGATATCGAAAATGATTATCAGCATTGGGCTAAAAAGCTGGAGCTTTTACGGCAGGAAAGTGCCTTGCTAAAATATCGCCTGAGCGACATGGTAGATAGTGATGACGAAAATCTTTTTTTGCAAAAGGCAGAATATTTTCAAAACGAATTGTTGCTCAAAGATGAAATGCTTAAAAAATTAATTCAGGAAGTTCAGCTCTATAAAGATTTAATGGAAAATAAATTGCATTTATCCAAAAAAATACATGCACTTCATGACAAGTTGCAAAAAGATATTTTAAATTTTGAAAAACAATTTGTGATTCTTTCAAACGCATTTAACGAACAGATGCTCCAAAATTCCTAGCAGATTAATTCAACATTTGCAGCAATTTCTTTTCATTCAAAACCTTTACATATCCCGCTTCTGCTTCTATTAGTTTTTCACTTTTAAAATCACTCAAAGTTCTTATTAAAGATTCTGTTGTAGTGCCTGCAATATGCGCCAGGTCTTCTCTTGAGATGTGTATGATAAAATCAGTATTGCCTTCTTCTTTATATTTTCTGGACAAAGTAATGATGGAATCAGCCACTCTTTTGCGAAGTGAATTGTATGCAAGATTAATAAGTTGTTCTTCTTTTTCAGAAACGTTATGCGCCAGAAGCTTAATAAATTTTTGTGCTACTTTTTTATTGTTATTGATCAGGATTTCAAAGTCCTGTCTTCCTATTGTGCCGATTTCACTTTCTTCCAACGTCTCGGCATTTTCTTTATAAACTGAATTTTCCAGAAGTGCATTATAGCCAAAAAAATCACCAGCGTTATACAAGCTTATCGTTAGTTCTTTGCCGGTTTCATTAATTTTATAAGTTCTTATCTTTCCCGAATTTAAGTAATACAAACTATGCGGATGATTCCCTTCAGAATAAATACGTTGTTTCTTTTTA
This sequence comes from Ginsengibacter sp., assembly GCA_051959055.1. Classification (GTDB taxonomy): domain Bacteria; phylum Bacteroidota; class Bacteroidia; order Chitinophagales; family Chitinophagaceae; genus Ginsengibacter. Next base: position 30,665 of record JBQCFO010000051.1, read on the forward strand.
TATTGATTGATGATTTTAGAATCCGTTAATTTTTCCAGCGCATTTTCATGTTTTATTTCATCAAAAAAATCATCCAGATTTTTTGATGCGTTTGCATGTTCTTTTTGATATTGAATTTTTTGCAAACGGCTTTCTATTGCATTCAGCAATTCCAGATCTGTAAAAGGTTTCGTAATATAATCGTCAGCGCCCATTTCCATTCCTTTTCTAAAATCGCCGCGCTCTGTTTTTGCAGTCAAAAATATAAATGGAGTGCTTTTTAAATTTTCATTTTTTGTTACCAGATGCAGCAATCCATATCCATCCAAAACAGGCATCATAATATCACAAACAATAAGGTCAGGTGTTTCTTTCACTGCCATTTCATAACCTTCCTTTCCATTAGCTGCCAGATCTACTTTATAACCCGCAAGCTCCAATATTTCACCGGTGTTTTCCCTGATTTCATTATTGTCTTCTACTAATAATATTTTTGTCATTGTGCAAAGATTAAATTTATTTCGGTTCCTTTATCCAAGTCGCTTTTTATATTTATCTGGCCATGCATCATCTCTACATATTTGGCTACAATGTGAAGCCCAAGGCCAGTTCCGGCAATATTTACCGCATTCGTTGCCCGGTAAAATATTTCAAATAAATGTTCCTGGTCTTTTTTAGAAATACCAATACCTTCATCTTTGATAGAGAAATTTAAAAGATGGTTTTCTACTGATGTCGAAATAAAAACAGGTTTATTTTCTGCCGAAAACTTCGCGGCATTTGAAAGAAGGTTTATCAAAATATTTTTGAATAAAACTTCATCCAGAACGACATCGGTGCTTCCTGAATGCTGATAATTTACATGCTGCCCCGGCTTTAATATTTCAGCCATTTCATTCACCTGCTGCGTAATTAATTCTTTGATATTAAAAACAGAAACCGTGGCGGTTAATTTTCCATCTTCGATTTTTCCAAGAGAAAGAAACTCGTTCAAAATATTATTCAGGTTCATCACAGAAGATTTAATCCGTTGCACGTGCTTATCACGCTTTGGTTGCTCTTCTGTCAATTTATATTTCGCCAACAAAGACGCTGAGGAAAGTATCGTACTCAATGGAGTTCTGAATTCATGAGATGCCATCGAAACAAACGCGCTCTTTAAATCTCCCAAATCTTTTTCTTTACTTAATGCCTTGGAAAGTTCATCCTTCGAAGCTTCTAATTTCTCCATAGTTTCCTGCAGTTTGGATGTACGCGCTGCAACTTTTTTTTCCAATTCCTCATTCAATGCTTCCATTTTTTTATTAATGGAAGCAAGCGCTAATCGTTGTTCGCGCAATTTATTTTGCACTTCTATTCTGGTGCTGATGTCGCTAATAAAAGCAATTGAAAACACTTCGTCGTCGCTGGAATAACTGCTGAGACTGATTTCCAGTGGCATCTCTGTTCCGTCTTGCTTTACGCCAAAAAGATCGCGTCCCATTCCCATTGGCCTCGTTTGCGGATGCTCCATATAAATATCACGATCGCCAACATGCTGATGATGATATCTTTTTGGGATCAGGATTTCAACTTTTTTTCCAACCAATTCATCTGCATTGGAGTATCCGAATTGTTGTAGCAAAAAATCATTTGCAAGCGTAATATCTCCCGTTTGATTAATTACAAGAATACCTAATGAAGCATTTTGGAATATTGCTTTAAACTTTTCCTGTTCGCGCCGTAATTGTTTATCCATGCCGATTTTTTTGTAAAGAAAAACAAACTTATTATAAAAAGAATGAAACAGGATGAATAAACGAATACAATGCAACTCATCTTTTTTTCTCAAGCAGATATCTCTTTTAAATATACTGTAATGGAAGGATATAAATCTTTAGGGTAGTTATTCTCACATACTTACAAACAGTTCCATGCAGTATGTAAAAAATATTGCACCACATCAGAACATGAGAGCAGTGCAAAACCGGGTTTGGCTTTCAATAAATATAAATCCGGACATATTAATTGCTAAGTCAAAATAAAAGCCGATACCTTAAATACTTTGAAACAGCTCTTTCAAAATTCCGGCAGTAAAAGCACAAATATTATCAATTTGTCTTTTTGTTTTTACTAACAAAAGGCATTATTGTTGCAGCAAGCAGCGCAACCTTTAACCCTTTTATGAATATGAGCAGCGTCATATTTTATAATGAGGTTGATTACATTTTATGAAATGAATTGAACGGAAATTTGCGGAGCAATTTTAAGAAGTAAATAAAAAACATAAACCTCAAACCATGATACAAATTTCAAAAAAAGAACTCTATTTGAAAAGAAGAATTCTTCTGGTGTTCCTTCTGCTGTCTTTTACTTTTTTTATGTTTTCCTGCAAAACGAATCCAGGAAATAACGCAGATGAAAGTAAGATTGACACGGTGCTCACAGGAACTGTTAACGCAGAACTTACGATTGCACCAAATGTTCCAAAACCATTGACCTATACATCTCCCAAAAAAGTGATGGTAACATTGGAAACCATCGAAAAAGTGATGCCGATCTCTGACAGTTCAGAATATACTTTCTGGACATTTGGAGGCCATGTACCTGGAAACTTCATCAGAGTAAGACAGGGCGATCTGGTAGATTTTACTTTGAAAAATGCGCCTGACAGCAAGATGTCTCACAGCATTGATCTTCACGCGGTAATCGGTCCAGGCGGCGGCGCTGATGCTACTGCAACTGCTCCCGGGCAATCAACACATTTTCAATTCCGTGCTTTGCACCCAGGATTATATGTATATCATTGCGCAACAGGACCCGTGCCTTTGCATATCGCCAATGGAATGTATGGTTTGATATTGGTAGAGCCACAAGGGGGCTTACCAAAAGTGGACAGGGAATACTATTTAATGCAAGGCGATTTTTATACAAAAGGTAAATACAACGCCCCCGGCTTACAAGATTTCGATGAAACAAAAGCGCTGGCAGAAAATCCCGATTATGTACTTTTTAATGGAAAAGTTCGTTCAACTACCGGGCCAAATGCGCTACCGGCAAAGGTTGGAGAAACTGTAAGATTATTTGTAGGTAATGGCGGACCGAATCTGATTTCATCTTTCCACCCGATTGGACAGATTTTTACAAAGGTATATATGGAAGGCGGCACAGAAATTAACAGAGATGTACAAACAACCCTGATACCCGCTGGTGGCGCCGCTATCGTTGAAATGAAAATGCAGGTTCCTGAAGTAATTAATTTAGTTGATCACTCTATTTTCCGTGCATTCGACAAAGGCGCTATTGCACAAATAAAAGTAACCGGCGCTGAAAATCCAAATATCTATCAGAAGCTGAAACCATAAATTCCGGTTTATTTAAAATGAAATATTTTCTTACCATCCTTATGATAACCACTTTCTTTTGTGTTGTAAGCGCGCAGAAGAAAGTGGTTTTTTCTGAGGGTAAAATGGTAACAATTCCATCAGGAAAGTATCAGCCTTTTTTTATTACTCCTAATAATAAACCCGTTCCTGTAGCTGCTTTTAAAATGGATGAAACTGCCGTAACCAACTCGGAATTTTTGGAATTTGTAAAAGCAAACCCTGAATGGAGAAGGTCGAAAGTGAACCGGCTTTTTGCTGATACGAATTATTTAAGGCATTGGCAAAGTGATTTATCCATTGGCGAAGCAAATAGAAAAATATATAATTCACCAGTTGTAAATGTCTCATGGTTTGCAGCAGAAGCTTATTGCAAATGGAAAAACAAAAAGCTTCCAACTGTTGCGCAGTGGGAATTAGCAGCGAAGGCGGCTCCCAGGAATTTTAAATATAAATCTCTTACAGATTTTGTTCTGGATTGGTACACCAAGCCAAATCCAAAAGTACTTCCCAATGTAAAGTCCACTTATCAGAATGAATATGGATTGTATGATATGAACGGATTGATCTGGGAATGGACTTTTAATTTCAATAGTTTTATCGGTTCAAGAGATTCGCGCGGAAATGACGAAGATGAATTGAAAAACTTTTGTGCAGGTGGCGCTTTAAACGTGGCTGACAAATCTGATTATGCCGCTTTTTTAAGATTCAGTTATCGCGGTAGTTTGAAAGGAAATTTTTGTATCGCCAATCTTGGTTTTCGCTGTGTGAAAAATTAAAAATATTTGAAAATGAAAATTGTCATTATTTCTTTGTTTGCTGTATTTCTTTTTAGTTGTACTGATGTGAGTAACCAATCAGCATTTACAGGCGAAGCTCCCAAACACAATACTGCTCCTGTTGGCACGATTTCTTCGGAAAGTATTTACCAGGCTACAGATACTTTTCAAACGCAGAATGAAAAGAAAGTCACTCTTTCTTCCTTTAAAGGAAAACCGACGGTTGTTGGAATGATATTTACCCATTGCACGTATGCCTGTCCGAGATTGACTGCAGATATTAAAAACATTGAAGAAAAATTAAAATCAGATGATGGGAAAGTAAATTATTTGCTCGTCAGTTTTGATTCTGAAAGAGATCTTCCGATGCAATTAAAAAAGTTTGCCGATGCAAATCAACTGGATAACAACTTCACACTTTTGCACGGAGATGAAAATGCAGTGAGAACGCTTTCTGTTTTATTAAATGTGCAATTTGAAAAAGATGCGGAAGGAAACTTTTCGCACAGCAATATTATTTCTGTTTTGGATAAAAACGGTGTTTTGGTTTTTCAGAAAGAAGGTCTCGGTGTCGATCCCGCAGATATCATCAGTATGATAAAGGAACAATTGTAGAAATGAAAATTAAAGGCGAAACAGAATTTCAGCTTATTTCTACGTTTACTGAACGCCCCTTTTTAACTAAAGTTGAAATTCACCAGCAGCCTTTCTTCAAAAAATAAATCCGACGACCAGGCATCCCAAAACAATAAACGGCGCAGGTATTTTTGTAAAGGTGAGTAAATAAAATGTGCCGATGATTACAAAAATATTTACAAAACTCACTGTATCCAATTCCGTAATTGAAATATCTTTTACCAAATAAAGAAAAGAAGCCCACATAATGCCTACGACGACCGCATTAATTCCTTCCAAAGACCGATAAACTACTACATATTTTTTTAAAATCTGCCATACCGGAAAAAAGAATAGAACGAGCAAAGCGCTTGGCAAAAAGATACCGATGCATCCGATAAGACATCCCAAAACCTGCCAGCCGGGGCCATAATCTCTCAATACCATTCCGCCAACATAAGAAGTAACAGAAAATACCGGGCCGGGAATCGCGCGCACAATTCCCCAGCCTGTTAAGTATTCTTCTTTAGTAAGATAATTTGATTTTGCGCGGGTTACATATTGTTCATACACCATCGGCATCAATACATCGCCGCCGCCAAAAACGAGGCTTCCATAACGATACACATTTTCGGTAAGATTGTATGCTCTTTTGTGCTCCCAGTTTTGTTTACGCGCCGTTTCGCTCAGGAATCCGACAATCGCAAAAATCAGGATGAACAACCAGATATTCGTCCATTTAATATGCCGTGGTTTGATATTGTCTTTTTCCGGATAACGCCGATCACTAAAATTGGTAACGACTCCGCCAAGAACAATCAAAACCGGGAATACCCAAGGCGTTTTGAAAAAAAGGTAAGTGCCGATAGCCGCGACAATCATGACTATAAACGTAATATTATTTTTGATCGAAACTTTATACATTTTGAAAGCTGCAAAGGCGATAAAACCAACAGCCATGGGTTGTATATAAGTAAACAGGTTTAGATTTACATGATACGTTTTTACATAATAAAATAAAAACGAAAAAATTCCCATTAAAATACTTGCAGGAAAAATCCAGATAAGAAGTGTGAGAATGGCAAGAGGAACACCACCGCGCTTATAACCAATAAGCGTGATGGTTTGTGTGGAAGAAGCACCCGGCAAAAGCTGGCAGAAGGCAATGTACTCCATTAATTCTTCTTTGGTTACATCCCTTCTTCTTTCTACAAAAGTTTTAATCATCATGCCCAGATGCCCTTGCGGGCCGCCAAATGCGGAAATAGTATAATAAAAAACAGCTTTTAAAAAAGGAATATGCCTGAGCAGTACCATGAAAAAATATTTGTTTTATTAATTAGCTAATCAGCTAATTAGCTAATCAGCTAATTAATTATTTCTTCAATCCTATTTCTCTTAGACGCTCATCCAGGTATTCTCCTGCGGTAATGTCTTCAAAAACTTTCGGATGATTTTCGTCCACGCAATTTTCAAGGGCTGATAAATCCATTGCCGATTTGGGATGAAGGAAAAAAGGAATGGAAAACCTGGAAGTATGCCATAATTCACGCGGTGGATTCACAACTCTGTGTGTGGTGCTTTTTAACTGATTATTGGTTAGCCGTTGCAACATATCGCCCACATTTACTACAATCTGCTCAGGTAAAGAAGTTACCGGAATCCATTCATTTTGTTTCGTAAGAATTTCAAGTCCACCGGCTGAAGCGCCGACTAGTAAAGTGATTAAATTAATGTCTTCATGTTGCTCGGCCCGGATTGCGCTTTTTGGCTCAACTGTTATTGGCGGGTAATGGATAGCGCGCAAGATGGAATTACCCTCTTCTACCTGGTGGTCAAAATAATGTTCTTCTAAGCCAAGATAAAGAGCAATGGCTTGCAACAGCGATTTTCCGGATTTTTCAAAAGCACGATAGGCTTTAAAAAGAGTTTCATTAAAGCCGGAAACCTCTGCTACGCTTACATTATCCGGATATTCCGGTTTCAAAGGATGATTCTCCGGAACCGTTTGACCATATTGAAAAAACTCTTTCAAATCAGGCGCATCGCTTCCTTTTGCATGTTCTTTTCCAAAAGACGTATAGCATCTTTGCACAGCTATTTCCGGTATTTCATAATCTCTTTTTTTATCTGAAGGGAGTGAAAAAAACTCCTGAACATATTGATATAAATCTGCGATAAGGTTATCGGGAATTCCATGATTTTTTACCGCTACAAAGCCCACATCTTCATATGCTTTTCCAAGCTGCTGCACAAAAGATTCTTTTCGTTTTGGATCTCCACCGGTAAAATCAGAGAGGTCAACTACTGGTATGGTCATTGCTTTAAGATTTTAAATTTTAAAATAGCGAATGTAGCTTAGCACATGTCAATTTACAAACAAAATTTTTTATCTAAAGGTATTATCTTAATTCTCCTGCTTTTTTCTTTTGCGTTCATGTTTTCATGCTCTCATAAAATATCGGGACAAACCATCATTTATCAGTTTAAAAATAAAACCGGCATTCCAGACTACAGCAATTCGGATTATTGGGCAGCATCTCCGTTCAAATACGACCCATCGGATAACGTGCCACGCGGATTAAAAGATAGAAAAAAAGATACTTTGGCAGATGTATTTTTTATTTATCCTACTTCTTATACCAACAGGGAAAAGCCGGATGGCTGGAATGCGGATATAAATGATGATACCGTTAATGAAAAAACGGATAATGGCTCTATCCTTTACCAGGCAAGCGTTTTCAACCGGTACTGCCGGGTGTTTGCACCACGTTACCGGCAAGCAAATCTGAACGCTTTTTATACAAAATATAAAGATTCTGCGCAAGCAGCTTTGGATTTTGCCTACGAAGATGTGAAAAATGCATTTGAATATTATCTAAATAATTACAATAATGGACGGCCAATAATCATTGCTTCTCACAGCCAGGGAACATGGCATGCGGGAAGATTATTAAAAGAATTTTTTGAAGGGAAGCCTTTGGAAAAACAATTGGTGTGCGCTTATATAATCGGACTTCCTGTTTTTACAAATTATTTTACCGACTTAAAGCCGTGCGCTGATTCTGCTGCTACCGGATGCTTTGTAAGCTGGCGTACTTTTCAGCGGGGATATGTAGCGCCTTACATTGAAAAAGAAACTTTGAAAGCCTATGTAATAAACCCTTTGACCTGGACAATGGATACCACTTTTGCGCCGGCTTCTTTAAACAGAGGAGGTGTGCTTCGCAATTTCAATAAAGTTATTCCTGGCCTTGTAAATGCTCAAATCCATGGAAATGTTTTATGGGTAAATAAGCCAAAGTTTCTGGGCAGCATTTTTATAAAAACAAAAAATTTTCACATTGCCGATTACAATCTTTTTTATGAAAATATAAGGGAGAATGTGGGAACGAGGATTAGGGCTTTTTTGAAGAATCTCAGATAGCTTGTGGGAGAATGTGAAAACAGATCCCACGATTATTCATTCATTTTATTCGAACAATAGGCCATTTTGCTTGTTTTGCAGATGCTGTCAGTTTAAATAATGAATTATATTTGTAAACAGAATTTAAACCATGCAAGCAATTACAATTCATCCTAAAAACGAAGAGCAGCTTAATGCTTTAGAGATCATACTAAAAGCAATGAAAGTTCCTTTTGAAAAAAGTAAAACGGATAAAAATCCTTACGATCCTGAGTTTGTAGCAAAAATTAAAAGAAGTGAAAAGAATTTTGAGGAAGGGAAATATACTGCCATTAAAATCGAAGATCTATGGAAGTAGATTTTGATGAGGAAGCAAAGGACGATCTTGATTTTTGGAAGAAAAGCGGAAACATAACTGTTCAAAAGAAAATTCAACAATTACTTTTTAGCATAAACGAATCTCCTTATACCGGTACCGGTAAGCCAGAACCATTAAAGTATGATTTGGCAGGAAAATGGTCAAGGAGAATTAATAATGAACATCGCCTAATCTACAGCATCTTCGATAAATAAGAGTCCATTCCTTAAGAGGGCATTATTTAAAAAGGTGATTACTCTAAATACAGCAAACAAACAAATAAACCAATTTCCTATTTATAAAAAAGAATTATTACACCTGGTGCAAAATATTCTGATCTTTTGTTGGTAATAAAGAATATCCCATCAGGTATTCATCTACTTTTCTTGCACATTCTCTTCCTTCTGAAATGGCCCAAACAACCAATGATTGTCCACGACGCATATCACCGGCAGAAAATATTTTTGAAATATTGGTATGAAATTCTTTTTCCGATGCTTTTACATTTCCTCTTTCATCCAGTTCAATATCAAGTTGATTCAATAAACCTTCGTGTTGCGGATGTACAAACCCCATGGCCAGAAATGCACGTTCACAAGGAATTTCTGATTCGCTTCCCGGTACTTCCACAAATTGAGCTGGTTTATTTTCTTCTGTAAATTTCCATTGAAGATCTACAATTTTTAAAGCTTTCAAATTTCCATTTTCATCACCAATAAATTCTTTTGTAGCAATCGCCCAATGGCGGTTTGCGCCTTCTTCATGGGAGCTGGTAGTCTTTAAAATCATCGGGTAAGTAGGCCACGGCATAAAAGGCGTGCGGCTTTTTGGCGGCATAGGCATCAGTTCAAATTGTGTAACAGATGCTGCTTTCTGCCGGTTGGAAGTACCGACGCAATCGCTTCCGGTATCACCACCACCAATTACCACTACATTTTTTCCGGTTGCCAGAATATCGGCCTCACCCCGGCCCTCTCCAAAGGAGAGGGGGAAGGCAACTCTTTTATTTTGTTGTTTTAAAAAATCCATTGCAAAATGAATTCCTTTCAGTTCTCTTCCGGGAATGTTCAGGTTTCTTGGAATCGTAGAGCCACCTGCGAGAATAATTGCATGATATTCTCTCAAAAGATCGTTGATACTCACATTTTCACCTACATTGGCATTGCATTTTATTTCTATGCCTTCTTCTTTCATGATGTTTATTCTTCTTTCCACCACCCATTTTTCCAATTTGAAATCGGGAATTCCATAACGCAATAATCCTCCGGGTTCATCATCTCTTTCAAAAATCGTAACCGAATGTCCGGCAGAATTTAATTGGGCGGCAGCTGCCATTCCGGCCGGGCCGGAACCTATGATTGCAATCTTTTTTCCGGTTCTTACATTTGGAATTTTCGCTTGCACAAAGCCACTTTCAAACGCAATTTCGATAATATTTTTTTCTATTTCTTAAATCTTAATTGCCGGTTGATTGATGCCTAAAACACAAGAGGATTCACAGGGTGCCGGACAAATTCTTCCGGTGAATTCAGGAAAATTATTAGTCGAAGAAAGTATTTCATAAGCTTCCTGCCAGCTTTTGCGATATACCGCATCATTGAATTCAGGTATTAGATTTCCAACCGGGCAACCCTCATGGCAAAACGGAGTACCACAATCCATACATCTTGCTGATTGCTGATTGAGTTTTTCGTCGGTATATCTTTGAACGAATTCTTTGTAATCGTTGATCCTTTCCTGCACCGGACGTTTGTGCGGAAGTTCTCTTGTAAATTCTAAAAAGCCGGTTGTTTTTCCCATCTCAATAATTTAATAATCGAATAATTTAATAATCAATTTACTTTAATTGATTCTTTGACTGCTGAGCTTTGCAATACTTTTTTATAATCCTGCGGAAATACCTTTACAAAATTCTTTAACTGATTTTCAAAATCATTCAAAATAAATTTCGCAACAGTACTTCCCGTCAATTCAAATTGTTTTTTTATCATTTCGTGCAGAAATTTTTCATCACTTTCATCCACGGGATCAAGATCAACCATTTCTTTATTGCACAATATTTCAAAGTTGTGGTTTACATCATATACATAAGCGATTCCACCACTCATTCCGGCTGCAAAGTTTCTTCCTGTTTCTCCAAGAATAATGGCACGGCCACCCGTCATATATTCGCAGCCATGATCCCCAACGCCTTCTACTACTACGTTTGCACCCGAATTACGCACACAAAAACGCTCACCAGCTTTTCCTCTTACAAACGCTTCACCTGATGTGGCGCCATAAAATGCCACATTTCCGATAATGATATTTTCTTCGGGTACAAAGCCGGCGGCTTTTGAAGGATACACAATGATTTTTGCACCACTTAATCCTTTTCCAAAATAATCATTTGCATCGCCTTCCAGTTCCATCGTTACACCTTTTGCATTGAATGCTGCAAAACTTTGCCCGGCAGTTCCGGTAAATTTAAAATGAATCGTATCGTCCGGCAGACCGTATTTTTTATACTTCCTGGAAATTTCATTCGATAAAAGCGTCCCGGTTGTTCTGTCGGTATTTATAATATTGAATGAAGCGTTTACCTTTTCCTGCCGTTCCAACGCCGGCTGAGCAACCTTTAATAACTGATTATCCAGGATCTCATCCAAACCATGATCCTGTTTTTCTGAATTGAACAAGCCAACAGATTTAGAAGCGGGTTCTTTATACAAAATCGGAGAAAGATTTAGTTTATTGAATTTCCAATGGCTGATATTTTCTCTTTTTTCCAAAAATTCTGCCTGGCCGACCATTTCATTAATGGTTCTGAAACCCAGATCAGCCATGATTTCTCTTAATTCCTGCGTTAAAAATTTGAAGAGGTTTACCACATGATCCGCATCGCCGGTAAATCTTTTTCTCAATTCAGCATCCTGAGTGGCAACGCCAACGGGGCAAGTGTTCAGATGACATTTACGCATCATGATACAACCTTCCACGATCAATGCCGCCGTTGCTACGCCCCATTCTTCAGCCCCTAGTAAAGTTGCAATCGCAATGTCTCTACCGGTTTTCAATTGTCCATCAGTTTGAACAACCACCCGGCTGCGCAATTTATTTTTTACCAATGTCTGGTGCGTTTCTGCGAGCCCTAATTCCCAGGGTAATCCTGCATGTTTTATAGAACTCATTGGTGAGGCACCGGTACCACCGTCATGGCCTGAAATCAACACCACATCCGCTTTTGCTTTTGTAACGCCCGCAGCAATAGTTCCTACGCCAGCTTTGGAAACCAGTTTCACATTAATCCTTGCATTTCTATTTGCATTTTTTAAATCAAAAATCAATTGCGCCAAATCTTCAATGGAATAAATATCATGATGCGGGGGCGGAGAAATTAATCCAACTCCAGGCGTAGCATGGCGCACTCTTCCAATCCAGTCATCTACTTTGAATCCGGGCAACTGGCCACCTTCTCCCGGTTTTGCACCCTGTGCCATTTTTATTTGTAACTCATCAGCTTCAGTCAAATACCAGCTCGTTACCCCAAATCTTGCGGAAGCAACTTGCTTGATTGCGCTTCGCATTGAATCACCATTTTCTAGTGATTCATACCTGATTTCATCTTCTCCACCTTCACCGGTATTGCTTTTTCCGCCAAGCCGGTTCATAGCAATGGCAAGTGTGGTATGGGCTTCCCATGAAATAGAACCAAAGGACATGGCGCCGGTTGCGAATCTTTTATAAATATTTTCAGCCGCTTCCACTTCCTCAATCGGAATGGAAGGACGGTTCTTTTTAAACTGAAATAAACTTCTTAATGTTGCCGCTTTTTCACTTTGGTCATTTACAGCTTTAGAATATTTTTTAAATATTTTATAATCATTCATTCTGGTAGCATGTTGCAGCAAATGAATGGTTGTTGGGTTGAATAAATGGAACTCGCCTTTGCGTCTCCATTTGTAAATGCCCCCCACTGTAAGACGATCAAAAGGGACATCTTTTTTACTGAAAGAAAAAGAATGTTTTACCAGAGTTTCTTTATCAATTTCATCAAGACCCATTCCTTCAATCCTTGATGTAGCGCCGGTAAAATATTTGTCAATTACAGATTGATTGATACCGATTATTTCAAAGATTTGAGCTCCCTGGTAGGACTGAAATGTTGAAATTCCCATCTTTGAAAACACTTTCAGTAAACCAAGATTTATGGCTTTTTTGTAATTTTTCTTCAGTGCGTTTGAGTCTAATTCAGTACCCAGCTTTCCCTGGATTCTCAAGTCACGGATAGTAGAAAGGGCGAGGTATGGATTGATAGCCGTTGCTCCAAAACCAATGAGGCACGCAAAATGATGCACTTCCCAAACATCGCCGGCTTCGATAATTAAGCCCACCTGGTTGCGAAGGCCTTTTTTAATCAAATGATGATGCACTGCGGAACAAGCAAGTAAAGAAGGAATCGCGGCGTGTTCAGAATCAATTGCCCTGTCTGACAGAATCAACACTTCAAATCCGTCCTGAACGGCTTCTGCGGCATGACGGCATAAACGCTCGATTCCTTTTTGCAGAGATCCTGGTTTTCCATCTGCAAGAAAATAAGTTTGCAAAGTATGGGCCTGGAAAATTCCTGTATCTATACTTCTTATTTTTTCTAATTCGGTGTTGGAAAGTACCGGATGTTTCAGTGCAACTGTATGGCATGACAAAGGATCTTCTTCTAAGAGATTTCCATTATTACCAACAAAAGTTGCCAGCGACATTACTAATTTTTCCCTGATGGGATCGATTGGAGGATTCGTAACCTGCGCAAAAAGTTGTTTGAAATAACTGCTTAAATGTTGCGGTTCATCGCTTAAAACAGCCAGTGGAACATCACTTCCCATGGAACCAATCGGTTCTTTTCCGGTAAGTGCCATTGGCGAAATTAAAAGCTCCAGATCTTCTGTTGTATAACCGAAGGCTTTTTGATATTTAAATATCTGATCGTGCTCCAGGTGCGTAAACATCACGCGCGGAGCAGGTAATTCTTCTAATCTGATTTTATATTTATTCAGCCATTCTGCATAAGGTTTTTCTGAGCAGATTTTTTCTTTTATTTCATCATCACTGATGATCCTTCCTTCTTCCAAATCCACTACAAACATTTTTCCCGGTTGCAATCTTCCTTTTTCTTTTACCAGTTTTGGATCAACCGGAAGAACGCCGGTTTCGGAAGCCATGATAACCCGGTCGTCTGTTGTAATGCAATACCGTGAAGGACGCAAACCATTTCTGTCTAATGTAGCACCAATGATTTTTCCATCGGTAAATGAAATAGAAGCAGGCCCATCCCACGGCTCCATGAAAGAAGCATGAAATTCATAAAACGCTTTTTTTACCGGATCCATTTGTTCATTATCGTCCCATGCTTCAGGAATCAACATCATCATTACATGAGGCAATGAACGGCCGCATAAATGCAGCAACTCAATTACATTATCGAGGCAGGCAGAATCAGATTGTCCACCATCAACAATTGGCAAAACCATTTCCATTTCTTCTTTTGTAAAAAACTGGGAAATGAAATTCTTTTCGCTGGTGCGAAGCCAGTTCAGGTTTCCCTGCAACGTATTGATTTCACCATTGTGTGCGATATAACGAAACGGTTGAGCCAGCTTCCAGGAAGGAAAAGTGTTTGTCGCAAAACGGGAATGAATTAAACCAAAAGCAGAAACAATTTTTTTATTACTTAAATCCGGAAAATACCCGCGAAGTTGTTTGCTCGTCAGTTGGCCTTTATAAATAGTAGTTTTATAAGAAAGAGATGCTACGTAAAAACCAATCGCGTCTTTTTTTACGGTATTATTAATTGTTTTTGTAGCATAATTTCTTAATACAAATAATTTTCTTTCAAACTCATCCGGATTATTGATGTGGTCCGGACATGCGATGAAAACCTGCTCCATTTCAGGTTCTACAGACAAAGCAGTGCGCCCAATATCTTCAGTGTTTACGGGCACTCTGCGGTAGCCCATGATTTCCATTCCTAGTGTTTCTGCACAACGGTTAAAGATATCACGGCATTCTTCCCTCAACCGAATTTCTTTTGGAAAAAACAAAACGCCTACGCCGTATTTTCCATAGGAAGGCAAATGAATTCCCAGTTTCAAACATTCATCAAAGAAAAATTCATGAGGAGTTTGAATCAAAATTCCTGCGCCATCGCCGGTGTTTGCCTCGCAACCGCAAGCACCGCGGTGCTCCATATTTTCTAAAATGGTGAGCGCGTCTGATACAATCCGATGGCTTTTATTACTTTTAATATTTGCGACAAAACCGATACCGCATGAGTCGTGTTCAAATTGCGGTGAGTATAAACCTTTGTTTTCCATAATTATCCTTTAAATTATCACATCTTCGTATTGCCCTAAAGATATTCAATACTATTTAATACCGTTTTTCTACAAGCCGATGCTGTTGAAAATAAATTTAAAAACCCGGTGAAATAAATTAAATATATATATTGGTTCTACAATTTACAAGTGAATACAGCAGCCATCAAATGCACGACAGCAAAGGGTTTTAGAAAAAATGTATTACAGTTTCCAAATTTGTGTGAAAAATCAAAATTTAGATTTGATTTAAATAAAATGGAGAATTTTAAACAAATATTTGTCTGTAGAATGGCACTACCAGGGTTTCCAAAAAATGATTAGACTACCAAATGCCAAATAAAAAGAAAATAGAATTGTGTGTTATTTGTTCTTTTACTGCATGAGTTTCTTCCGTGTGAAAACGGAGGTTTTACTTGTAAGATTTCCCGGGTTAACTATACAAATAAGGAAAACTTTATTTTGTTTTTTATTTTTTAGTTTCTTTCTCATTTACCTGGTAATATATGAATCAAACTTTATTACCTTTTGTTCTTTTGTTTCCGTATTGTTGACGAAGCGCCATTTTTTCTACCATACTTATTGTTTTACCCTTTCGTTTCAGAACCTTGAACAAAAGGGCTCAGAACGCCCATACAAAAAAATATTAGTTTAAAATCTATACTTATAAATTTTATCACAGCGGCAAAATTTATTAAGATAGTAAGCATCTTTTTGTATTTTAAAAATTTAAATAATAAAAAATTGGTGTAAGTAAATTTTCTCCTATTTTTGTAACGGTGTTTTTCATAGGTTAGCAACGGCCAGCTCTTTTTAGGGCAGGCCTTTTTTATCTGTATTCGATATTATATAATTATGAACAATTTTTTTACCAAGTTTACGTATTGTATTAATCTAATTTAATTCAAAAAATTTATTTTTGCCCGATGATGCTTCTCTGGATCAATATTATCAGAAAACCAACCTAAAGTCTGCATTCCATTTAAGGTGTTTGTCTTATTTTTTTAATCAGGAACCTTTTTCTAAATATAAGTATAAACTGCCCAATCGAAAAGCTTCTTCAAAAAATTACGAAAACAATGCAGACGATTATAGAACCATTCAAAATAAAATCAGTAGAACCGATCCATTTCACCACAAGGGAACAAAGAATTAAAATATTAAAAAAAGCATCCTATAATCCATTTTTAATTCATGCGGATGATGTGTTAATTGATTTGCTGACTGATAGCGGTACAAGCGCTATGAGTAGCGCGCAGTGGGCCGGCATTATGATGGGTGATGAATCTTATGCCGGAAGCAATAGCTTTTTCCGGTTTGAAAAAACCATTCAGGAGCTAACCGGAATGCCGGTTGTCATTCCAACTCACCAGGGACGTGCAGCAGAAAAAATTTTATTTTCTGTAATCGGAGGAAAAGGCAAATTTGTAGTAAGCAATACATTATTTGATACAACCCGCGCTAATATTGAGTTTTCCGGTGCAGAAGGAATCGATTTATTGTGTAATGAAGGAAAAATTCCATCGGTACCCGCGCCTTTTAAAGGGAATATGGACATTGTGGCTTTTGAAAATTTTATTAAAGAAAAAGGTGCAGAAAATATTCCACTTTGTATGATAACCGTTACCAATAATTCTGGTGGCGGACAGCCCGTGAGCATGCACAATATAAAAGAGGTAAAATCTATTTGCCAAAAAAATAAAATTCCTTTGTTTATTGATGCATGCCGTTTTGCAGAAAATTCTTATTTTATAAAAAAGCGTGAAGAAGGGTATGCAAACATTCCAATTCCCGAAATTGCCCGTGAATTATTTTCTTACGCGGATGGATGCACGATGAGCGCGAAAAAAGATGCCTTTGCAAACATCGGCGGTTTTATTGCATTGCGAAATGAAGAACTGGCAATTCAATGCAGAAATTTATTGATTATTACAGAAGGATTTACAACTTACGGAGGACTGGCGGGAAGAGATTTGGAAGCCATTTCAATCGGGTTAAAAGAAGTGATGGAAGAAAATTATTTGCAATACCGTATTCGTAGTATTGAATATCTTACCGAAAAATTAATAGCTGCAGATGTTCCGGTAATGCAGCCTGCCGGGGGACATGCTGTCTATCTGGATGCTAAGGCAATGCTGCCCCACATCCCTTCAGACCAATATCCGGGACAGGCTTTAGTGGCGGCTTTGTATGCCCAGGGAGGTGTAAGAGGAGTTGAAATTGGTTCATTAATGTTTGGAAAATACGATGAAAATGGGAAATTAATTCCTGCCGTAATGGAGCTTGTACGGCTGGCCATTCCTCGTCGCGTATATACACAAAGCCACATAGATTACGTAGCGGAAGTAATTATTGATGTATATAAAAACCGTGAAAAAATAAAAGGATTGCAGATAGAATATGAGGCGCCTTCGCTAAGACATTTCACGGTAAAAATGAAGGAAATTGAATGATTTTATTATTTTAAAAAAATTATTTGGATGAGAAAAGTTGTATTAAGATTTTCAGCAGTATTTATGCTTTTATTAGGCCTGGTAACCCTGTTTTTTTCTTTGTCCTTCATCTTTAATTTATTCCAGATTCGCAAGCCCGGAGATCATTATGTTTTATTTGTGTTGATTGGTAGTTTTATTTGCTCAATTATTTATTTGTTTGCTGCTTATGGATTTCTTAAAGAAGACAGAAGAACAACTTTTGCTTTATTCATTGCTGCAAGTATCCTAATCATTTCCTTCATTGGTTTGTTGGTTCACATTATGATGGGAGGCTTATATGAATTGATTATTATCAAATCGCTTCTGATACGCACTTTCATCACAATTGTGTTTGTTACCATCTCCTGGAATTACCTGATAAAGCACGAAATGGTGATTTCGTAAACCTCTTTTAAAATGCAGAATCTTCATCTGTCAAGAAAGATTTTTCTCTGGTTTGCTTCTACTTTCTTTTGCCTCCTGGTACTTTCTGGTTCCTTCTATTCATTTTTTATTAATTTGCTGAATGCCTGTTGAAAAAACTGATATTGAGAATTTTCTAACGCTTTCTCTAAAATATCCGGTACTGGATGTAAGGAGCCCCGCAGAATATCTTCATGCGCACATTCCAGGCGCTTTTTCTGTTCCTGTTTTTACCGATGAGCAAAGGGCTATAATCGGCACCGCTTATGTGCAGCAAAACCGGCAAATAGCAGTTGATTATGGATTGAATTATTTTTCTGAAAGAATGAAAATAATTCCGGGTGAGGCACTGAACGTTTTGAATCACTTTAATAAAGAAAGCAGTTCATCACCAAATACTTTTTTAATTCATTGCTGGCGCGGGGGAATGAGAAGTGATGCTGTTGCGTGGCTTTTAAATCTTTATGGTTATAAAATTTACCTGCTTAAAGGAGGCTACAAAGCATTCCGGAAATGGGCTTTTATGCAATTTGAAAAAAAATATTGTTTAAAAATTTTAGGAGGTTTTACCGGATCAGGAAAGACAGAGATTCTTAAAGAATTAAAGCAGGAAGGCAGAACAGTAATAGATCTGGAACGGCTTGCAAATCACAGAGGCTCTGCCTTTGGCGCGTTGGGCGAAAACAGGCAGCCATCGCATGAAATGTTTGAAAATATGCTTGCACTGGAACTATGGAAAATATCGCAACAGCAGGATAACGGAAATGCACACACGAAAATCAACCCGTCTGAAATATGGCTTGAAGACGAAAGCATTCATATTGGCAGGGTGGGTATTCCGAAAACTTTCTGGCAGCAAATGCGAAATAGCCCTTTATATTTTTTAGACATTCCTTTTGAAGAAAGAGTAAAATATATCGCGAATCATTATGGCTCTTTTGATAAAGAAGAAATAATTGCCTGTATTCTAAAAATACAAAAAAGATTGGGAGGTTTAAATACAAAAAATGCCATTCAGTTTTTAAATGAAGACAACGCAACAGAATCATTTGGTATCCTATTGAAATATTATGATGAAATGTATACAGAAAGTTTGCAAAACCGGCCAGGAATTGCACAGTTATTAACGAAAATAAATTGTTGCAGCGTGGATCCTTCAAATGCCGGTCGTTTAACCGGATAATAATAATTTGCCATGAAATAATTTATAAAACTAATTTTGCCAGACAAATAAAAAACTTTGAAAAATTAACGAAGATCATGCGGTTTAAAACCAACATACCACAGCTACGCATGAAGTTTTTGCTGATCGCTTTTATCTTTCCATTTTATACATCTTCTCAGAATTTGTCAGGGGTATGGATTGGTACTATGTACAACGACACCACCCGGCAAAATATTCACTACGAACTGGCTATAAATGAACTGCATAGCAAAGTAGATGGATATTCACATACTACTTTCATAATAGATGGAATTAAAAATATTGGAGTCAAAGAGGTGAAGATTAAAATGAAGAACGATCAATTTTATATTGTTGATGAAAAATTTGTTTATAACAATTACTCTGAGCCTCCTGCCAAAGGAGTGAAGATGTCATCCGATTTAATTTTATCAGAAAATGACAGCGCCGAAGTTTTGAGTGGAAGCTGGAAAACCAATGCCACCAAGTTTTACAGGCCCCTTACCGGCACACTTTTTTTGGAAAAGAAAAAGAAAGTAAACCCGGAGGAAACGATAATTGTTGCAAAACTTATTCAGTTAGGACTCTCAGATAATCTTTCATTTTTAAATACCAGTACTGCTTCAAAAATAATGGCTATCAATAACAAGCCTCCTTCTCCTGAAAAAAATATATCAACCGGAATATAGTC
>JBQCFO010000052.1:0-7059 GCA_051959055.1 Ginsengibacter sp.
GCCGGTGAATTACAAAGATCAAAATACTATTTTGTTTGTTGGCGCTGTGGAGATGATGACTTCTGTACAAAATATGCAAATTAATTGCCTGATAGCCGCACTGATTATTTTCTCGTTTATTTATGTTCAAAAGCAAAAAGATATGTTGGCGACACTCTTTATTGCTATTGGTTTTTTAGTAAAACTATACGGTATTGTTGGACTTGCTTTCTTTTTCTTCAGCAGCCAAAAATTAAAATTCACCCTTTCTTTCTTTGCCTGGCTGATTGTTTTGGCTTGCTTACCCATGTTCATCTCATCGGCGTCATTTATCGGCCAGTCATATGTGGATTGGTACGATACTTTGGTTACAAAAGACAGCGTCAATACTTATTCTGAATATCAGAACATCTCAATAATGGGAATGCTTCGTCACATTTTCAAAACAGAATATTTAAATATGATTGTTATATTGACCGGAGCGATATTTTATGTATTACCTTTTTTGCGTACGAGTCAATTTAAAAGTATTAATTTCAGGCTTAGTTACCTTGCTTTTGCTTTAATAGGTGTCGTAATATTTAGTTCATCTGCCGAAAGCCCTACCTATATTATTGCTGTTAGCGGTGTAGCAATCTGGTATGTTTTACAAAACAAAACACAATGGCTTGTTTCAGTTCTGCTTGTTTTTACTCTTTTATTTACAAGCCTTTCTTCCACAGATTTTTTTCCACAGTTTTTGAAATTACACCTGGTACGTCCTTATGCTCTTAAAGCTTTGCCATGTTTTCTGATATGGTTGTATTTAGCATGTCAATTGCTGATACAAGATTTTCAAAGGAAAGACGGGTACAAGAAAGAAAACGAAATGGCCAGAACTGAATGAAACGAAGGAACATTATTACTCATGAAGTGGTTTTGAAATCCTTGCATTTGTTCTTCACACCACAATTTGAACTGATTCACTCAAATAAATGGCTTTCCGTCTCCGTCTATTCTTTTTGTTTTACAAACTTTTACTGCTTACTGTTTCTATGATAGTTAAATCAAAGTTGGAAGATTGAATAATATAGCGGGGCCGGTGTTTGCTTTGAATGAAGGTTTTGCCAAGATATAAACCTATAATGCCCATAATCATTAATTGAAGGCCGCCAAAAAACGCAATAGTTACGATTACAGATGCCCATCCCGGCCTCTGCAAATGGTAGTACAAGCTTATCAAAACATAAGGGATGTATAACAATGAAGAGGCGGCATAGAAGAATCCTAAATAAATAGCAAATGTGAGTGGTTTGGTACTAAATGAGGTTAATCCCTGAGTTGCGAGTTTCATGAGCGTAATAAGACTATATTTCGTATCTCCGGAATGCCTTTGATTTGGTTCATACTCTACAGCCTTCTGCCTGAAACCCACCCATTTTAAAAGTCCCCTTAAAAACGGTTTGTCCTCAGGAAGTTTATTGATAACCTCAATCACTTTTCTGTCAATCAGTTTAAAATCAGAAATTCCATTTTCCATTTGCACATCAGAAAATGCACTAATCACTTTATAAAATAACCTGGAACGTATCCTGGTAAAAAAACCAGCATGAATATTTTTGTCTTTTCTATATGCGTAAACAATATCAAAACCCTGTTGCCACCAATTTATAAATTCCGGAATTAAATCCGGCGGATGTTGAAGGTCAGCATCAATGGTGATGACGGCATCACCGGATGCGGTTCTAAATCCGGCAATCAGCGCATTATCTTTCCCAAAATTTCTGGAAAAACTGATGTAAAAAATATTTCCTTTTGTGGCGCACAGACTCATCAAAACAGGAAGGGTTTCATCCGTACTTCCGTCATCTACAAAAATAATTTCATACTCAACACCGGGCAGCTTCTCAAAAACATCTTCCAGTTTTTCTACAATTGCGTAGACGTTTCCTTCTTCATTGAAGACCGGAATTACTATAGATAATTTTGGACTGTAATTGAATCTCATTTTCGACCGTTAATTTTTTCAAATTTCTTTAATTTTATACAATTTCATCCGCTTTTTTTTAGAATTAGGATGCACATCTCCTTTAATTATTTCCGAATGGAATTGAACGGGTATTTTTACCATAAACCATGAAATAAAATGCGTTCGTCGTATAAAAAAGGAAAATTATATTTTAAAAACATTGGATGAATTCCTTCTTCAAATTATAATCTATAGTTCTGTCATATTCAGGAAAAAAAACAATGAATTATGTAAAAAATTATAGCTTTATAGAAGTTTACACAAAAATTTGTATTGTAATGATGTTCTAAAATAATTTGCTATGCAAAGTTTTCAGTTTGGCAATTCCATTTCAGAAGAACAAAAAATATTTTTTAATGAAAATGGGTTTATCCATTTTAAACATTTTATTTCAAAAGAAAACGTTGCTTTATTTTTAGAAGAAATACAAAGAATTGAAAAAAATCTGATAGATAATCATATTGAAAAAGTAAATGGGGTACCGTTAAAATTCGGGCAAGACGCGAATGGAAATAAGATTATCCAGCGAAACTGTTTCTTATCCTTAAGTAGTAAAATTTTTCACGAATTTCTACAGGATCCCGGCTTAAATAGCCTTACCGAATTGTTATATCCATATGAAGGAAGAATTGCAGAAAATGAGAAAGACGGACTTATACTTAATTTTTTTGAACGCACTGCCAACAGCACATTTACCAAAATGGGATGGCATACCGACAGCCCGCGGGATCTTTTTTTAGGCCATAAAATTATGCCCATGCTAAACATAGGATTGCACCTTGACGATTTTGCTTTTTCTAATGGCGGTTTGCGCGTAATACCCGGTACACATAAACAGAAAGTTTTTGATTTATTATTCCGAAAAAAATATTTTGTTGACAACACTCCCGATCCTTCAGAAGTTGGTTTTGATATAGAAGCCGGTGATCTTACAGTTCATCATGGTAGTTTGTGGCATCGGGTGCAGGAATCCAGTAAGTATGGTATCGAAAGCCGGCGCCGTGTCCTGTACGTTCCGGTGGTTACCGGAAAATTTATGCCTAAAAGTGAAAACAGTAAAACTCCTTTTTATCACAGGTTTCAAAAAAAGGTGCTTAAATAAACTTGCCAAATTTTTATTATTATGCCGTATGCTCTTATAACCGGAGCCAGCAAAGGGATTGGAAGAGCAATTGCATTTGAATTAGCGAAACGTAATTACGATTTATTGCTTACTTCCAGGTCGTTGCATTTATTAAATGAAGCAGCTGAGGAAATTAAAAAAATATATCCGGTAAAAATTCATTTTATCGCTATAGATCTGTCGGACAATAATGCCCCGAAGAAATTATATGAATGGTGCATTGAAAATAACTATCCGGTTTCAATTTTAATCAACAATGCCGGAGCAGGCATGAGTGGCTTATTTCAAAGTTCTTCTTTGGAAAATAACACAAGGCTTATTTATTTGAATGTTTTAGCTCCCACTCAATTGTGCCAGCTTTTTATACCATTGTTTGAGCAACATTCACAATCCTATATTTTGAATATCGCCAGCACTGCATCTTATCAGGCGATTCCGCACCTCGCTGTGTATGCGTCTTGTAAGGCATACCTTCAAAAGTTTAGCCGCAGCCTTTCATACGAACTTTCTCGGAAGGGAATTTCGGTTACCTGTATTTCACCTGGGCCAACAGACACCGATTGGGCAAAAAATGCTGCAGTTCCTGCAAAGGCTTTGAAGATGGCTGAAAAACTCAACATGCATCCATCAAAAGTTGCTCAGATTGCCCTGGATTCTATGTTTGCAAAAAAGACGGAAGTAGTGCCGGGTTTTGTGAATAAGTTTGGGGTATTTCTTGCCTGGCTATTTCCAAAAAAGGTCAGTGAGAAAGTGGCCTCCAGGCTATACGAACAGAAAAGAAATTAAGATTACTTACTTTTAAAATTTGATTATTTGGAGGCGATATAGCTCCATGAATCTATTTGAAATATTTATCATCATTTTTCTATTTGTTCCTGGTAAAGTTTTTCAAACAACTCCACAGTTTTATTTATATCATGTTGCTGCACATATTCCAGGCTTTTGTTGCTCATTTTCGTGTATAAATCATCGTTAGTAATGATATTTTCAATGGATTGAATGATGGCATTAATATCTCCTTCATTATATAAATATCCATTCATCTTATCCTTTACGAGTTCACCAAGCGCCCCTGCGTTTACTGAAATGATTGGCAACGCGGAAGCCATTGCCTGCAAAGTACAAAGGCTTAGCAGCTCTGCAATACTTGCGATGATAAAACAACGGCTTAATTTATAAAAATCGGCCAGATCCTCATCTGGAACGAAGCCAGTGAAAATAACATTACCGGTTATTCCTAATTCATCGGAAAGTTTTTCAAGCTTTGTTTTACTCGTTCCTCTTCCAACCACTACAAAACAAAAATCAGTTTTCTTGACTGCTGTGGCCACAGCCTCAAGAATCTCTTCTATATGCTTTTCGGGATCAAGTCTGCCCACATAAAGTAGTACCGGTTTATCAGGAATAAGATACTTTTCCTTTATCTCCCTGATCTCACCGAAAGGGCTAAATATTTTTAAGTTTATGCCGCTGGAAATAGCAATAGCATTCACTTTTAATCTTGGCCTTATTAGTGCGGCAGCGGTTTCAGTGGGAGTTGTTACCACATTTACCTGGTTAAATACTTTAGAAAATCCTTTCCACAAATAATTCTCCAATCGTTTTTTTAAATTCTTATTTTTTAATAGGACCGTAAAGTTTTCCGGCATAAAATGATTGCTGCCTATGATTGGTATTTTAAAATTTTTATTTACCTGAACAACCATTTTGCATAATGGGAAATGATCCTGAATATGTATTATATCCGGCTTAAAACTTTCTATGATTTGAATGATCCGGGATTTTAGTAAAAAAGGAATGGGAAGACGGATAGTTGGATTGATTCTTACGGAAAAAGAGGGCACTCCATACACATCCAGATTATCAATTTTTTTTTGGGAAGAATGTAAAGATTCCGAAGGCGCAATCACCGCTACTTTATGGCCTCTTTGCTGAAGAAGTGGCCCAATGCGGCATACAAAATAATATACACCATTGATGTGTGGATAATAACTACTCGATACAAAAAGAATTTTCATATTTTTTTTCGGATTGTTATAACAACATAGTATAAAATAACCGCTAGAAATGCCACAGTAGTCAGGGCGGCAAAAAAGTTTAAGTAATGGTTGATTTGTTTATAAGCAGAGCCAAATAATAAGCCAATCCCTAAATACAGCACATACTGCAAAGCAGAAGTTACCAGGCAGATTCTTATAAAACGAACGTAAGGAATCCTGGCATTTCCTGCGAGATAAATACCGGCAATACCAATGCCAAGGGTTACTTTTGAAAGGGAAATGCTCTTTTGGGGATTAGCATCAAAATACACTCTTGCCCTTTTCAGGTTTTCAGGCTTCAAACCTAACCTGGTAATAAATGTTTTGATAAATTTCGGAATTCCCCACCGGCCAAATGTATATACAATTGTATCGCCGATAACGTCTGCCAGTACAATAATCGGATATACGATAAATGCGTTCAAATAACCTTGCATACAAAAAAAACCCGCAATCACTGCTAAGATTGGTCCCTCCACTATTGCCAAAGGGAATAATATTACATATTTATATTTGAATAGAAGAAAGAAGATGGTTTCCAATGATAAAATTTTACTCCCATAGCAATTTTCTATACGCAAATTAATTTTAATTTTTCAATCAGGTATTTGAAAAATGAGAGAAAGGTGCCTGTGACCCCGAGCTGCGTGATTAAAAGGGGTTTTGCAATATGATTCTAAATCAAAAACACGAATTGCCGTTATTTGTTTGTTTGCTATAAAATAAAGAAATGGAAAAGAATATTTATTTTATTAATTTTCTTTTAAAGGATAATAAAGAAAGACCGCATGATTATACAGGCAAATGCATTTGAAACCAAAATGAACAGTAGCTTTTCAAATCCCGGGGAGATGAAATGATTATAGCAACCATTTTAACCGGTTTTAAAACCCCGAAAGCCCGCCTGATCAAACGGGCAGGGTTGAAATGTCATCCCCTTCAGGATTTAAAATATTCGAAATCAATATTTCTATAATCCTATCAGCCTTTCAGGCTTAAAAAAATTCATACAACAGTAACGATTCACGGCAATTTGCGGCAATAGTTTATTATTCTATTCTTTTTATTAAAGCATTTCCATTTCCTGCATGTTCATCAGTTAGTTTTAAAACATAATAAAGTAAGTACAGGTTGATTAGAACGCCAATAACCGAAAGGCCTAACAACAACAGGAATAGATCGTTTAATAAACTAAAGAGGAAGATTGCAGACAAACGTAATATTAATAAAACGAAATTCCAGCCAGCTTCAAATCTCAGCTTTTGTTTAATATCAAGCAATATTCCAACCGGAGTAATCACTGCAGATGCAAACAGCCATAATACCAGGTACTGAGTCATTTTGCCGGCAGTGATCCATTGGGCGCCAAATAAAATTGAAAATATTTGCTGCCCAAATATTAATAAAAGGGTAACCGGAATTATTCCCAGGATAAATCCAAACCATACGATCTTTTTAATGTAAATTTTTAATGAAGCATTGTCCAGATGACTGGCCTGTTGTAAAAAAACCTGTGATATCGCGGTTTGATACAAACCGGCAGATGCATTTAGAATACGTGTAGAAAGTGTATAATAACCTGCGTTAACACTTCCAAAAAAATATTTTACAAATATCACGATGCTGTTTCTTGAAATACTTCCTATAATGGATGAAAGCACACCATATTTGGGAAAATGCTTGTATTTGAGTACATACTTTTTAACAAGCGAAAATCTAAACAAGGCAAAATTGAAATGTTTGAAAGAAAACATCAGGTACGATAATCCGGCAAATTGCCCAATTATAAAACCCAATACCAAACCAAAATGCCAATGATATTGAATGATAAATAATAGCGAAAGTAACGGAATTGCAATAGCCTGAATAATGCGGCTTGTGTTTAACCTGAGGTAATCTTTTTTTCGATT
>JBQCFO010000053.1:0-2493 GCA_051959055.1 Ginsengibacter sp.
ACAGATTCGCAAAACGATATCCGTCATTTGATTTAGTTTTTCATGATCCGGCTTGAAATCAGCAGCATAACGAAGATGGTGCGGATTGCGCGGTTCATAAGGCATAATGCGAATATCTTTTCCGCCAATACAATAGCAACGATAATATTCATCAAAAATGATTTCTTCCTGCAGCATCATTACGAGTTCACCGGTTTCACCATGCTTCATAAAAAAGTCATCAATGCCGGTGACTTTGTAAACACTTTTCCAGCCACCACCTGCATGAGGCTTCATGTAAGCCGGAAAACCGATATAATTAAAAATACTATCCCAGTCTAATGGATAGGTAAGGTTTGAAAAAGATTGATCGGAAGTATCTGCAGGCAGCGCGCTTGAAGGAATAAGCACGGTTTTAGGAACCGGCACATCAATTTTTGTCATCAGGCAATTATTGAAAAACTTTTCATCAGCGCTCCACCAAAATGGATTATTAATCACGGCGGTTCCTGTTAGAGCGGCATTTTTAAGATATGCCCGATAGAAAGGCACATCCTGTGAAATGCGGTCTATGATTACATCGTAGCCGCTTGGTTCTCCCTGCATTAATTTGTCAATGAGTACAGGTTCGGCTATTATTCCTTCTACGTTTTTTTGATTTACCCTTTCTATAAACGCCTCAGGAAAACTTCTTTCTTTGCCAAACATGATTCCAATTTTTTTCATAATGCTTTTTTTGATTGAATGAAAATAATGCAGGTGAAATGATCTGGAAGTGAAATATTTTCGATTGCTAATTTAGCAAAATTAATTTTTGAGGATAAAAAAATCCTACTACTGATTTTCTTGAATCCGTAAGGATGAGGTAAAATATTTTTTTGCAGTATATTTTATCGTTCAACTAGTTTAAAAAAGCGGCTCTCTTTTCCTCCGGCCGTTTCATCCTGGTATAGAAACGCCAGTTTGCGGTCCTGAAATATTTTGTACCATTCATCCCATGAAATGTCTTCAAGTGTGTCTTCTCCTGAGTATCCAGGAAAATTTATGCGGATAATTCCATCATCTTTCCCTCCTACTCCTTTTACTTTTGTAGGTTTTCCATCACGTTCTTCCGCCCACTTTTTTATCACGTTCAGATCTGTTGTTGTTTTTGAAGTTGACATAAATTTTTGTTTAAAAGGGTTTATCAAACTTTGTGCTAAAAAGTATTTACCCAGAACCTGATATTAATCCAGGTATTTTATCCGGCACAATTTTTTAGTTGTTTAATAAAAAATTATCATGAAAACAGGGAATCTTTTACTTGCCGCTGCCTGCGGAACTGCAGCGATGACGGCCTTCAGTTATTTAATTTCACGCAAAAAAAATAAAGATTTCAGAGAGCCACGATTATTGGGCAAAATGGTTTACAGAGCCGTTCCCGAAATAAAAAAGCCGCAGGCAAAAGTAACAGGATGGATTCTACACTCCGCAACAGGTCTCACTTTTGCAATCATGTATCAATTTCTTTTAAAAGATACAAAACTTAAATCCAATATACCCGATGGCCTTGTTTTGGGACTCGTAAATGGTATAGTTGCCGTTGCTATCTGGAAAGCAACTTTCAGTCTTCATCCTAATCCACCTGAAATACATTTCAATGATTTTTATAAGCATTTGATACTCGCCCACATTGTATTTGGCACTACTACGTTATTGATTCTGGATGGCAAGAAGCGTAGTGAAGTTGAAGGTTGAAGCCTAATGTTGAAAGTTGAAGGTTGAAGGTTGCAACGAACATTGTACATTGAATATTCAACTTTGGACAGCGAACCTTGAACGTCAACCTTCAACCTTGCTCCTCCTACATTAATTGAGAATTTTCTATTTTTGACGATCTATGCAAACCGGTACTTCTGTCAAAACCCAAATAATTGCTTCTGCATTTTTAGAAAGAGAAGTAAGGGTTGATTTTTATTTTCCTGGCCGAAAAAAATTAAACGAATGTGAACTTCTGTTGATCAATGATGGACAGGACCTCATTTCAATGAATTTTGAAGATATTTTAAACCATGTTTCAGACAAAATAACTCCGTTACTCTGTGCCGGCATTCACTGCGGCTCCGACAGAAAAAATGAATATGGAACCTCAAATATTTTAAATGATAAAGCTGAGGGAGCAAAAGCCAAGTTGTACACCCGTTTTATTTTTGATGAATTGCTGCCTTTTATCAAAAATGAATATAAAATATTGTCTTTTAAACAGAAGTCATTTTGTGGCTTTTCGCTTGGAGGATTAAGCGCTTTGGATATTGTGTGGAATCATCCAAATGAATTTTCAAAAGTGGGTGTGTTTAGCGGAGCTCTTTGGTGGCGTACTGTCGCACAGGACGACCCTGAATTTTCTGAAGAAAAGCACCGCATCATTCATAATGAAATTAAAAACGGTGGCTATTATCCGTGGTTAAAATTCTTTTTTGAAACCGGCACTTTGGATGAAACTGCTGATAGAAACAACAATGGAATTATTGATTC
>JBQCFO010000054.1:0-6323 GCA_051959055.1 Ginsengibacter sp.
GTACCTCATCTTATCAAAATCGCCATTGAGCATTACCAATTTGAAACCATTCACCCTTTCCTTGATGGAAATGGAAGAATTGGCAGATTATTAATCACTTTGAATCTCATACATAATAAAATTATCGAAAAGCCGGTTTTATATCTTTCTGATTTTTTTGAGAAGAATAAATCGCTTTATTACTACAATTTAATGCAGGTAAGAAAAACAAACAATCTGACGCAGTGGATAAAATTTTTTCTTGAAGCTGTAAATCAGACAAGCAGAAAAGCATCAAAAAGTTTACAGGAAATAATGCTGCTGAGGCATGATTGTGAAGGCAAAAGAATCATTTCACTTGGAAAGAAAATACCAAGCGCAAAAAAATTGCTTGATTATTTATATACACAACCTATTGTAAACTCTCAGCAGGTAGCGGATGCAGTTGCTGTGTCACAGGTGTCTGCTTATAAATTAATTGATGATTTTATTAAAATCGGAATTTTGAGTGAAACAACCGGATTTAAAAGAAATCGCTTTTTTATTTTCAAAGAGTACCTGGAGATTTTTCATTGATTTCGGAAATAAGAAATGCGGTTTTTTCTTTGTTTACTATATCCGGTTTATCTTTATAATCTTAAAACAAATCAAATGGAAGAGCTAATTCAGAAATTGCAAGATAATCATGGGCTTACACCGGAACAATCCCGCGGCATTTTAACTACGATTACCGGCTATATCAAAGAAAAATTTCCCATGGTAGCCGGAGCAGTTGATAATCTTTTTCAATCAGGAACTACACCCTCCGCACCCGGAACCACTCCTGCAGAAGCCCAGTCCACAACTGCGGATAGTGGAAACATTATGAATGAGGTGCGGGATTTCGTTCCAGGCGCTGAAGAATTTGTTAAAGAAAAATTAGGTGGATTTTTTGGAGGAAATAAAACTGAATAATACAAACGCAGTTTATTTTCAACGGATAAATATTTCCAGTAAACAAATAAATAATCCGATTTCTCATTTTTGATAAAACCGGAAATAGAGCCTTAATGCTTTATATTATTATCAAAAGAAATGTCTAAAGGCGAAATTGAAGGCGAATAAATTCCCGATAAATTTCCATTTTCATCTATCAGGTATTTATAAAAATTCCAACGTGGTTCAGTGCCGTTCCAGCCATTTTTATTTTTATCTGTCAGCCATTGATAAACCGGTTGTTTTGAATTTCCGATTACATTATTCTTCTGAAACAAAGGAAATGTAACTCCATAATTTATTTTGCAAAAGTTATTTATCTCCATATCAGTTCCCGGCTCCTGTTTACCAAAATTATTTGCCGGAAAG
Source organism: Ginsengibacter sp. (assembly GCA_051959055.1). GTDB lineage: Bacteria > Bacteroidota > Bacteroidia > Chitinophagales > Chitinophagaceae > Ginsengibacter. The sequence continues at coordinate 1,324 of JBQCFO010000054.1, forward strand.
CCAAGTATAATAAGGTTTTTATCTTTTTTATACAATTTTTCAAGTTCTGCATATTGCGGAGTAAATCCACATTCACTTGCCAGGTTTACTATTAAAACTTTTTGATTTTTGAACCGCGCAAAATTGATTTCTTCGCCAGTAGATAACCTTGCTTTTAATGAATAAAAATTTTGTTTTGCAGCTACATTATTTTCATTTTTATAAATCTGAATACCCATGCCCGTTAGTTTCGAAATTCCCATTCGAAATGAATAAGTACCCTTAATTATTTTTCTGAAAAAATTCATCGTTCAATGTTACAGAATCTCTATACCTTAATCCAAAACTTCAAAAACTCATTGTAATCCGTATGTACCACCTCAAAATCAGCAGGAATTTCGCTGCCAAAACTATGATAAGTAACCAGCCTTGTTCCCGCTGGCTTTTTTGCAAGCTGTTTGTATAAATAACGGTTGTAGTAATTGTATAATTCTTCTGAATATTTTACACTAAAATCAATTTTTTGTGTGCCGGTAATATTTTCGTAAAAAGAATTGTAGAAATAAAAAGAATCATAAGGCGTAAAATCAATGTTGGTAATGTTGTCGCAGATGAAAAAAACATTTTTCAGTTTTAGTTTTTCGGCCAATTCTGTGGAAAGCGCTACCAGGTTCGCTCTTTGCTCAATTCCATAAAACAATGAAAGCGGATGAGTGTTGGCGGCAGTCAAACAAAATTTGCCGCAACCACTACCAATATCCAGCACTTTTGCGTCTGGTGAAGCCGCCAGAAATGCCGCGGCTTTTTCAGCAACCGCAAGTGGAGTCCAATGTTTTTCGGCCGCTTCCTGGATGGGTTTTGGATAGAGCGAATTGAAAACGCGATCAGATGCAAACCAATTTCTCATTGCTTTATTTTTTCTTAAGAATCCAAAGATTTCATCCATTTTATTAAAATAAAATATTTCGAACTTATTTATAAAAACCGCTTATTTATTGGTTTACTGCCTATGCTTCCTCATTCTTAATTCTAAATTCTAATTTTCTCTCTCACTCAGTTCCAGCCAGCGCATTTCTTTTTTATCGAGAAGGACAATGATATCGCTAATCCTTTCAGACGTTTCCTGAAGCTTTTCAAAATCCATAGATCCATTATTCAATTTTACTTCCAATAGATGTTTTTCATTTTCCAGTGCTGAAATTTCTTTTTCCAAATTTTCAAATTCTGTTTTTTCTTTAAACGATAACTTTTGTTTTTCACCACCTTCAGCCTTTCGTTTTTCGCTTTCAGCTTTCTGCTTTTCCCCTTCAGCCTTTTGCATTTTGCCTTCTGCATTTTCTTCTAATTGCTTCCAGATTCTGTATTGAGAATAGTTTCCGGGAAAATCTCTTATCATACCATTCCCTTCAAAAGCAAAAAGATGATCCACCAAACGGTCCATAAAATAGCGGTCGTGACTTACGATCAAAATACAACCAGGAAAGTCCTGCAAAAATTCTTCCAGCGTTCTTAAAGTTTGTAAATCCAAATCGTTTGTTGGTTCATCAAGAACTAAAAAGTTAGGATTTTTGAATAAAATACTTAGCAAATGCAATCTTCTTTTTTCACCCCCGCTTAATTTGCTCAAAGGGGTAAATTGTTGCTGCGCCGTAAATCCAAATTTCTCCATAAACTGCGACGCACTTATCCTGGTTCCATCTGCCAATGGAAAAAATTCAGCAAAGTCTTTTACATATTCTATCGCTCTTTTATCTTCTTTATATTGCAAACCTTCCTGCGCAAAATTTCCAAAAACAATCGTGTCGCCATGGTTTATTTTTCCGCTATCAGGAGGTATAATCTGCAACGCCACTTTTAAAAATGTTGATTTGCCTGTTCCGTTTTTACCTACAATTCCGATTCTTTCTCCTTTTTTAAAAGTATAATCAAAGCCCTTCATAATCGCTTTATCTCCATAAGATTTATATACTTTTTTCATTTCCAAAACCTTGCCCCCCATACGCGTCATTTTCATTTGCAATGAAACCTCCGCTACTTCCTTCTTCTGGCTAACTCTTTCTTCTACTTCCGTAAAAGCATCTTCGCGGCTTTTGGATTTTGTAGTGCGCGCTTTGGGTTGCTTTCGCATCCATTCCAGTTCTTTGCGAAAAATATTTTTATCTTTTTGCAACTCACTTTGCTGAACTTCCTGGCGCAAAGATTTTTGTTCTAAAAAATAATCGTAGTTCCCTTTGTAAGTATATAATTTCTCATCGTCTAATTCAATAATTTCATTGCAAACAGCATCCAAAAAATACCGGTCATGCGTTACCAATAACAATGTGCTTTTATTACTTGCCAAAAAATTTTCGAGCCACTCAATCATTTCCACATCGAGGTGATTCGTAGGCTCATCAAGTATCAGCAAACATTTTCCTTCATGCAACTGAGCATCAATCAAAGCCTGCGCCAGAGCCACCCTCTTGCGTTGACCGCCGCTCAGATTTTTTACCGGTTCGTTCAGATGATGCAGGTTTAATTTGCCCAAAATCTGTTTTAAATCACTTTCAAAACTCCATGCATTTGCTTCTGTTAATTCAGAAATAAGTGCGCTGATGCGCTCCTCATTTTGTGAATTTTCTTCCAGCAGCATTTCATATTCTTTCACGAGCCGAACCACCGGATTATCGAGGTTTAAAATATTATCCCAGATGGTTCTTTCATTTTCGAAAGCAGTGTCCTGCTGAAGCATAATTACTTTTACTTCCTTATTAATCCAAACCGTTCCTGAATCCGGAGTGTCATATCCGGCAATTATTTTCAAAAGTGTGGACTTACCGCTGCCGTTCCTGGCAACAAAAGCAATTTTATCTCCTTCTTCCACATGAAAACTGATGTTTTTAAAGAGGGTTCTGATTCCAAAAGATTTACTGAGATTTTCTACTGAGGCGTAATGCATAGCCTGCAAAGTTACAAAGAGTATAAGGTTTTTAAATCCCGGGAGTTTGTAAGTTTAAGATAAAAAAACGCATGGGAAAACCGTACAAATTCTATTTTTTCCAAACACCAAGCCCCTCACTGCAATTGGCGCAGATGTCAATGTTTTTGCGGCTTGTAGTAATGTCCTTGCGGAATTTTTTGTAATTTTTATTTCGCCAGATGTCTCTGAAACTTTCATTTTTTAAACTGCCAAGTCTGTGAGTGGCATCTTTATCAAAACAGCACGGGACCACTGTGCCATCCCATGTTATTACATTTGCCTGCCACAGCTTCCAGCAATGATTCTGCAATTTATTTTTTGCTACCTGTTTGCCCTCTTTATTTTTTTTATATCGGCTAAATTTTTCATTTTTTGGAATTAAATGATTTGGGTCATTTTCATAATCATATATCTGGGCGGTTTTAAAACGCACTTCATCTACGCCCACTTCTGCTGCAAGTTTTTTTACATCTTCTATCTGGTGTTCATTTGGACGTACAACCAAAAATTGAAAAAACACAAAAGGCGTTTTGCTCTTCAATTCTTTTTTCCATTTTACAATATTTCTTGCTCCTTCAATCACTTTTTCCATATTTCCTTCACGGCGATATTGTTCATACACTTCCTGTGTGGTTCCATCGAGCGAAATAATCAATCTATCCAAACCGCTTTCTACCGTTTTCTTTGCTACTTCATCCGTAAGAAAATGCCCATTCGTGGAAGTGGCTGTGTACAGGCCCTTTGAAGAAGCATAAGAAACCATTTCCAAAAAGTTTTTATTGAGGTATGGTTCCCCTTGGAAATAAAAAATCAGGTATAAAATGTCTTTATAAATATCATCGATTGTTTGAAAAAAGAAATCCTTTTTGAGCATGCCACGCGGCCTTGTAAATTCTCTTAAACCGCTTGGGCATTCAGGGCATTTCAGATTGCAGGAAGTGGTTGGTTCAAATGAAATGGAAACAGGCAATCCCCATTGTACCGGTTTTTTTATGAAACGTGTAACCTGATAACTTGAAAAAACCTTTGCAGCATTCCACACCCTGCGGAAGGTAAGCTTCGACAAAAAATTGATGCTGTCATTATAATTCACCTTTGGCATTTGTCAAAGATAACAAACGAAAAAGGTTTATTGGGACAACTACTTCCCAATAAACCTTTCGATTTAGGTAAATTATAAAGAATTTTTGTTTAAAGAAAGATCTTTTTGGGAAGAATCAATAAGGGCCAGTTGAATCAAAGGCGGCTCATTAAAATTTAATTTATGATTCAGAAACTTATCATAATTGGCAGCAATCACATTGAGCGAAATAAACTTCATTACAAATATCCTGGTTTCTTTTGGCAAATATTCCTTGATATCCCAAAAATCAGGGTTTGATTTTGAACTTTTCTTTAATGCAGATGTAACCCGGCCGATGCCGCAATTGAAAGCTGCTACGGTAAGCAGGATATCATCATTCAAAGTATTCAATTGATCGCGAAAGAATTTTGCCGCTGCTACAGTAGATTTTGTAAAGTTTTTCCTTTCATCATTTTTGTGGCTGATGCTCAATCCATATTCTGATGCCAGCTCACCCATGAATTGCCAGTAGCCCACTGCGCCTGCATTTGAAACTGCATTGGGATTGAAATTAGATTCCAGTGCGGGAAGCATTTGAAATTCATCAGGCACATCGTATTTGTCGAAGATATCTGTTGCTTTAGGAAAATAGTTTTTACCGCGGTTAAACATGTAAATAATGTAATTCCTTTGACTTTTGGAATACTGTTTTACATATTCTTTACTTTCATCGCGGTGTTCCTGGAGGCTCGCCGGATAAACCACCCAATCAGGATTTCTAACGAGTGTGTTTTTAAGATGAATATTTGGATTGATGGAATCGAGCGCAGAATCTGAATAATTTTCTACGCTATAACCGATAAGTTCTTTTGCCGAGGTGCTAAAGCCAATTATAAAAAATATTATAATCAACGATAATAAGCTCTTTGATTGAATAGTTTTCATTTAGAATTTTTTCGAGTCAAATAATTATTACGTTATTAAAAACGCTTGTTTGTA
>JBQCFO010000055.1:0-4379 GCA_051959055.1 Ginsengibacter sp.
GTTGGTGGCAATGCCTACCTGTCTTCTAATTCAGAGATAATTTCATCTCTTAATTTGTGCATCCATTTATAATAATGGTCAGGCAAATACACCCTTTGACTTCTTTCGCTAAAATCTACCATTACGCCCCAACCGCATTCACATAAGTAGGCGAAGTGATATAGAAATTTTGTAAACGGCCCCATGAACTCATTTTTCATTGTACTATTTGTTACTTCCTTTTCGTAGTTTTCATCAGTAAGCCATCTTTTAATTTCATGCCGGGCAATCGCTTCCCATGATTTTAATTTTCTTGGTTCATCAACTTTATATTTGTGAACATTAGTTTTAATTTCAGTCATATATTTTATATTTTAAACTGTTTTAATTACCCGGCACAAGCCTACCAATACATTACGTCCTGGGCGTGACACCATTCTTCCGCAGCCTTACGCCCAAAGTCTCTGATAAAAGAACAAGCGGTTTTATAATTTTCAAATTGTATTTCTTCGTCCGCAAACATATTTTCTTCCCCGTCTATTATACCGACTGCCATTATTCGGACAATTTCTTTCCCATCTTCATTCCTGTCCCGATACATCAAGACATCAGCATATTCATTTTCAGTTTCAATAATTTTAAAATGTTGCATTTGTTAAGTTTTAAAAATTTAATATTCTACCCAGCACATGCCACCAACAATCGCATTTATGCAAGCCTGGCTGAAGTGCTGATTATCGGCTCCTGTTCGTTTTTGTTCATTTGTTCAGGCTGAACAATTTCTATCAGCAAACGAACAAAAAATGAGCTTTTTTATTTCTATTCAGCCACCCCTTCCGGCTGAACAATCGCTAATCCAGGCCTGCATAAATGCGCCGGACGTTGGCGGAAATTTAGATGACAACTCAAACCGAGATACTAAAATTTATAACTGACAACTCAGAGGAAAAACTTCTTGATTATTTTGAAAAGGTATGCGACAAGCAAAAAGAATTAAATGAAAGGATTAACGAAATTTCTCTCTATTTTATTCTTTCTGCTTTATTGTTTTTCATTTTGCCTTTTACCATCAACGCTAATATTCAGGTCGGCCCGCTGACGGTGACGGATAAATCAATTATATATAAATTGCTTCCGTTGTTCTATTCATACATTTCTCTTGAATTTGCTATTTGTACAAATAACAAATGCGAAGTAATGATAATCTTTAAACTTCTTTCATTTAATATTAACAAACAAAAAGTTGACAACGAATATTTTAAAAATCCATATCGCCTTAACTTTTTTTCAAGAGTTGTAATTCCCTTTTCATTTTGGACAGAACTTAATAATTCATTGGACAAAAAGGTTGGCTGTTTTGGAGCGATATTATTGTTGCCAGCTTTAATTGTTATGGTTCTTCCTTTTTATTTTGAGTTTGTCGCTCTGAAATTTATAATATTGAACTATTGGGCCGACTGGATAACAAAATTCTCCGTAATTGTTTCCGCCTGGGTTATTCTAATTACTTTTTACTTTTATTTTATGACCATGCGACAAACATATTCTATCAACAAACAAGATGCACTTAATTAAACTTCCGCCAACATATGGTTTTGCGCAAGTGGGGCAGACGGGATAAACATCAGCATTTGTGCTGCGATCATTAGCAGTTCGGGCAGAGCGAATGCTATCAGCAAACGAACAAATAATCAACTTTTTTATTCTACATTCGGCTGACGGTTCGGGCAGACAGGACGTTGAATTTCCCACCTGCGCAAAGCCCTGGCCGTTAGCAGTAATTTTGACAAGCTTTCTATGAACTGGAATTTATTAACTCTTATTATAGCGACTCTTTCACTCATAGCTGCTGCTATTTTACCATTTGCTCAAAAAAAGTATGAAGAAAGTAAAGCTAAATTTAGCTTCAGGATGTATATAAAAGAGAAGTTAGGTTATTTGTTTAATTTGGTGACCTACGACAAAATTGAATATATAAAACCTACTATCAGCGACAATATTGAAAAAGAGCCGGTAACTTTTCCCGAATTTGTCAAACGAGTTCGCGATGACTTTAAAGAATATCAAAATTCTTTACAGCCGCTCCTTTTATTCCATTTCATTAATAACCTTCAAAAATATTGTCACCACATTTACCAAATCCGCTACAGTATTTCAAAAATTGACACGACCAAGTTGAAAGAAAATATTCTTGTGAATGGAGAAAAACTATCAAAAAGGGAATTAAGAAATGTATATGGATTATTAATGGTACTTGACAATTTTAGTTCTATCTCATTGTTTCATGATAGGTTTGGAAATTTGAAATCCGTTCAAAGAGATTTTAAAGATAATGTTTGGGTCGGCTTAAAAATACACAAAGAGCTATTAAATCAACAGCAACAACTAATAAATGACATCAAAGAAGTTTGCGACCACGAAAGAAATTTAAGCGAACTAATTGGAGTAAGTATTGCTTTATTTAATATGACTGTTAAATATTACGATAAGCCTGGTAAATAATAAAATACTGCTAACAGCAGGTTTGGCAATAGGCTGGCTGAAGGAATAACAATCAGCTGTAGTTCGCTGTCAGCTTCAGTCCCAGCAGAAGAACAAATATCGGCTTTTTGTATTTACCTTCGGCTGTAGTTTTTCAATCGGCTGACGTTCGGGCGGAAGGAACATTGAATACCAGCCCATCGCCAAGCCTTAAACGTTATCGGCGATTCACCCTCTTTACTAATTCGAGTATTTTATTGTACGTTTCAACTGTTTCATGATTTGAAACTAAGCCCTGTATTTGTTCTCTATAAGAATAGAGAGGAAGAACATTTGTTTTTTCTTTGAGAAAATTAAAACTCTTCGTATTGTCTATAATAGTTTCAATCTGTTCTTTTAAAAACTTTTCAGCCTCATCGCCATGATATATGTGTTGGAAATAGGTCCCATCATAATAAAGTGCGTTACCAAACAGGATGGCACCGCATTTTGAGCAATATCCCGCAACAAGCGGAAACCTTCCACATTTAAAACTAACGACGGTGTGAACATGAAATAATTTTCTTACCCTCTGTACAAAACCGCCGATAACATTGGGCTTTGTTGCAAGTGTGGCTGAAGTGCTAAAATCTACATTTGCGCTTATCTCGTCTGTAGTTCCGGCTGAAAGTTCTCTATTCATCTTTAGAATATAATTTTAAGTTTTTTGTTCGTTTGCTGGGCAGAGGTTCCGGCTGAAGTTTTTCAATCGCCACACCTGCACAAAGCCCTGAACCGTTGTGTGCCATTCGCTTGACATTCTAATTATGAAAAAGAAATCAATTGGAAAATTCTTGACATTCAAATTTGTTGGACGAAAATTTGACATTTCAGGTGTTGTATTGGACTACAATGATAACTGGACTTTAATTAGAAGTTGCCCTGACTATTCGCCTGATGGTTTTACTATTTTTAAAAATGAAAAAGTAGATTACTATTACGGTGTCAAAGAAAAAATGGCAACTAAAATACTTAAGCTAAAAAAATACTCATATCAAAATGACCCAAAAATAATCTTGACTTCATTAGACGAAATTCTTACGGCTATTGATAAAAAATATGGACTTATTCAGCTGGACACATTGAAAGGTGACGCATCTGATGTAGTAAAATATTTGGGACAAGCAAACTCATTATATTTATTTGACGAACTTACAACAACAGCAAAGTGGAGATACAAACTTCAGCTACCTGCAAAAGAGTGCAGATTTATAAGTTTTGGCAACATTTATTTGAACAACTTAAGACTTGTAACTAAATTTAAAAAGGTTTAGATTGACAGAAATGAACGGCACACAACAGTGGGCTTGGCAATAGCGGGGGCTGGCGTGCATTTCATCAGCTTTTTGTTCGCTGTTCATCAGTAGTTGCGGGCTGAAAATTCTTTGATGAACTTTTGTACTTATTCTGTACTTTAGTTCTTTATTGGGCTGACGTTTGGGCGAAAGAATATAAATTTCCCCGCCATCGCCAAGCCCTAACGTAAGCGGTAATTTCTTCCGACACTTCATTAACTGCCAGACCTTGACATAGAACCAAACATGACAAAACATTTCAGAACTTTATTATCAACTTTCATTTTGATTTTTTGTTCATTCCGACTTTTCGCAAGTCCCCAAATGCCAGATTATATAATTTTCAAGGGTGACACTATTGCAACTTATAATTTAATTCTTGAACAATATTTTCAAATGCAAGAGAAACCTGACCAAGGTGAATTGTTTGGATTAAGTTTTCGTGAAGGAGCAACGTTTAATTGCTGGCGGGGTTACCAAGCCATATATAAAATCAACAATGACAGTCTTTTCCTGATGGACATAATAACTTGTGGAGAACTCAGAAACGGAAAAATAGACACAGCCGCATCTACAAGAAAAATG
>JBQCFO010000056.1:0-15445 GCA_051959055.1 Ginsengibacter sp.
GGACCTGTGAAAGAAGCGGTCATATAAAAACCTGCCAGTAAAACCAAAATAACTCCAGAAATAATTGCGGTCATTTTTACCTTTTTCAAGGTTTCTTCTACATTAATATCTGTCGAAATTAATTTTGATAAAGCAAGCACGCCCATCAATGGAAAGCACAATTGCGGGATTACCAAAGCCATTGTAGGTGCCCGGAATTTGCTGTAGAAAGGAAGATAATCAAAGAGGAAATAATTTAATCCCTTCAGGTTGGCGCCGTAAGCAAGCAAAACGCCCACAACACTCGCCGCTATGAGCCACCACTTATACCACGATTTCAAATAAACGATTCCAAAAATAAACAGCAGGCATACGATGGCTCCAAAATAAACAGGCCCCGAAGTCCCGGGCTGCTCACCCCAATATGAATAATGGTCCTCGTATTGCAAAGCCTGGTCTTCAGGAACTCCCAGTTCTGAAAATTTTTCAACAAATTTTGAGGAAGTCTTGTATTCATCTCCGCCATTGCTGCCACCATATAACCCGGGAACGATAAAAGTAAAAGTTTCGCCAAAGCCAAGACTGTAGCGGAATGCATAATCTTTATCGAGACCGCCCTTTGTTTTGTTTCCTGCCACATCCTGTGTCAGTTCAGACTTTCCACCGCGCATGCTCTCTTTGGCGTATTCATAAGTAGGCAGCATCGAAACTGCGCAACAGGCAAATCCTACTATGCCGGCCAGCAGGCCAAAGACCGCGCTTTTAAAGGCAGTCCCAAGTTGTTTTTCACGATTGCTTTTAATAAGAAAAGCAATCGTCATAATCAAAGCTATTATCAAGGTATAATATACAATTTGCACATGATTTTGCTCTATAAGGAAAAATGAAAACAACGCCGTAATGGTAAAACCTGACAAATATTTTTTTTGGAATAAAAGAAGTAATCCGGCCAGTACAGCAGGCGCAAACCCGATGGATATCATTTGCGTATTATGCCCGACAGCAATAATGATCGGATCAAAAGTAGCATATGCGTAAGCCAGTCCGCCCAGAATACTTGCCCAGGGATTAGCTCCCGCGACTACACACAAAAAATAAAAACAAATACACGCCAAAAAGAAAAAACTTATGGGAATCGGAAGACCGAGGGTGATAACAGAGGATAGATAACTGACAGTAATTTTTGTTCTCGGATCGAATGCAATCTGGTACGCCGGCATACCGCTAAACATACTATTGGTCCACAAAGGATAATGACCATATTTATCTTTAAATTCAAAAGACTGCTGCGCCATTCCGCGCCAACCCTGAGTATCGAGTTGCTGAACAACTTTTCCTTCAAGAGCAGGCTTACAATAAATAACGGCTACTATTAGAAAAACAATAACCGCAACAATATGCGGAAGTATTTTTTTAAAATTCGGATTCTTCATGAACAGGTTTATCTTTTAACCAGCAAAGTAAATGATAATTGAGGAATAATTTGACAATGTGATAATGCGCCATGCGCCAATGTCCTGATTCGAAATGCGTAAATGAAAAATACGATTATCAGATATTTGTTGATTTGCTGTAAAGCCTTGAACTGGCCTAATCATTGGATAGGCAACACTTTACTTAAATGGGAAAATGAAAAATACTATTAACGGATTATGTAAGGTGAAATGAAAATAAGGTAACACCTTACGAAAACTTCATTTTACCAAAGCAAGAAACTCATTTTTTACTTCTTCCTTTATAAATTTTCCTGAATAATCTGAAGTGATGGTACTGCTGTTGGTGTCTTTTATTCCACGCGATGCTACACAAAGATGAACCGCATCAATGAGTACCGCAACATCTTCGGTTCCGGTTGCTTTTTTCATTGCTTCAGCTATCTGAACAGTCAGACGTTCCTGGAGCTGCGGACGTTTTGAATAATATTGTACAAGCCTGTTTATTTTGGATAATCCTATCACTTTTCCTTTTGAAATATAAGCTACATGCACTTTTCCAATGATGGGTACAAAATGATGTTCGCAATATGAGTAAAGGGAAATATTTTTTTCTACCAGCATTTTATTATACTGATATTTATTTTCGAATGTCGTTACTTCCGGTTTGTTGTTTGGATTTAATCCGCTGAAAATTTCTTTCACATACATCTTTGCAACGCGTTCCGGTGTTTCTTTCAAGCTGTCATCGTTCAGGTCAAGGCCAAGCGTTTGCATAATTTCTTTAAAATGGCCGGCAATTATTTTTATTTTTTCATCATCATTCTGCAAATATTTACGGGTTGAAACCTCATCACACTCTGCTGTAATTTCATCCACACACACCTCATCAAAGCTGCTGTATAACGGACTTTTACTTTTCATTTTCATCGTTTTTAATTTCATCAATTTTCGCCATCACTCTTTCTACCATCCCATCACAATAAATCAAATTGAACTCAAAAATCTCCTCTGGTGAATACATTTTTTTTATCTCTTTCTGCAGCATCATTTTTGCACGGCTCAATCTTACTTTCACATTGCTTTCAGTAAGATCCAATGCCTGGGCAGTTTCAGCAACGCTCAATCCGTTCAGTTCCCGCAAAGAAAATACGATGCGGTAATCTTCCGGTATTTCATGAATCGCATTTTCCAATACCCGGCCAAGTTCTTTGTTCACTGTTATTTTTTCGTTATTGGTTGATTGATGAAACATGATATTTGATTTTTCATTTTGAATATCATCGCCGGTTATTTCATTTTTAAAACTCAGTTTATGTTTTCTTTGATAGCAAAGATTGAGCAGGATTCTTGTGATCCACGTTTTGAAAGAAGATCGGTGTTCAAATTTTTTCAAACCAAAAAATGCATTTATATACGCATCCTGCATCAGGTCCTCCGTATCCTGGTGATTGTACCTATAAGTCCTGCCAATTTTATAAAGAAAAGGATTGTATCTTCTGATCAAAATTTCAAACAACTTTATATCGCCGTCATTTATTTTTTGGATAATTTCCAAATCTGAATATTGCTGAAACCGCGTTTCCAATTTTTATAAATTTTAAATATTTTTCAAACCTTCTATTCTAAAAAACTTGTGGTAAGTTACTTTATTTTATCACTATTTTTCCTTTCATTGTCGGATGAATGCTGCAATTATAGTCCGCATTATCTGTTGCTTCCATTTTCCATATGTTGCCCACATGAATGGTGTCTGAATAAAAACCCTTGCTTTTTTCTTCTTTTACCGTATGATCCACCATGTCTTTATTTATCCAAATAATTGTATCTCCTTTTTGTACAGTAAGCGAAGCGGGTATAAACTGCATTTGTTGAATTGTAACAGTGTCAGTCCTGTTGCTGCTTTCAGCGTTTTGTTGGTCAGAAGAATGGCAACTGAATAAAAAAAGAACCGGGAATAATAACAACAATTTTATCCCCGATTCTGTTATCTTGTTTTTCATTTGTTCACTTCTTTTTGAACCATTTCAGCATGCGATAAATGTGATTTTAAAACCGGCAATACATTTTGTAACAAACTTTTAAGTTCAGCATTCTGAGCATCAGGAATCAAGGCGGTTTCTACTTCTTTGATTACTGCTTTGTGATAGCCTACTTCATTATCGATATATGCTTTGTCAAAAGCTTTTCCTGATTTTGAATTAAGCAATTTTGTTGTTTTTGCTTCACCAGCTTTTAACGATTTACTGGTGGCATTATCTTTTGGAGTTACACCCAATTTTTTAACCAAAGCCACAGCCTGGTCTATCACAGATTGGTGATCTTTTGCCATTGTTTGCGCGAAGTTTATCACATTGGCATCTTTTGATTTTTCTTCGGCAATTTTTGCATAATCAATGTCTATCTGGTTGGCAGTTACGGCAATTGAGGCGATTTCCGGATCTGTCAGTTTCACTGCCTTTTGTGCATTAGCAGACAAAGAAAGGAAACCTGTACTAACAGCAAAACATATTGCTGTTTTAGTAAGAAATTTAAAAATTTTCATGATATAATTTTGTTTATTTGAAAAGTTAGAGTGAGCATAATTGAAAAAGGTTACAATTTTTTCGAGGAAAAAATAAAAGCATATTTCTTTCAAAATATTCAATCAGAATGGTTCTTATTTCTTCGATTACTGTAAAAAGCTTTTGAAAAAAATCTTCAAAATAGAAATCTGTGATATTTGTTTGTTTACTAATCAGCACATCAGCTCATTAGTTAATCGTTTCCTAAAACAAAACTGTTTAATTATCTAACCACCCGTTTTTTTTATCTTGCCCCTTCAATTTTATATACATGAAAAATTTTCTACTCGTTTTTAATTTTGTTTTACTGGTGCTTGTTGGTTATCTGTATTATCTGCATTTTCAACATAATAAAAATACAACCACAGAAGTGAAACCATCTGCTGTGACTAACTCCAACGAAAAATCCAAGGTCGCTTATATAGATTTGGACTCTCTGCAGAATAATTATACTTATTATAAAAAAATAAAAGCAGATTTTGAACGCAAGCAGTCTGCCGCCAATGATGAAATCACTGCAATGCAAAAAAAATATCAAAGCCGCGCAATGCAATTGCAGCAAAAAGCGGCAACGATGAATCAGAAAGAACAGGAAGAGGCGATGCAGGAAATGAATAAAATGCAACAGGATTTGCAGTCGCGCAAACAAAGCATTGACAACGAACTATACAATTACAATTCAAAAATGAAAGACGATATTTTAACGCGTATCCAGGATTTTTTGAAAGACTATAATAAAGATGGAAAATATTCTTACATATTTTCTTATGAACCAGGTTTTATGTTTTATAAAGATTCCACGTTAAACATTACGCCAGATGTAATTGCCGGTTTGAATAAACTCGATTCTGAAAATAAAAAGTGATTGAACTTTTGAATCCCAAATAAATATTTATCTTCAATCCCGTTTTTAAAAAACGGGATTTTTTTTATGAATGAACACGCAACTGCTTTTAAGCCCAGCCTTCGCCTCTTTGATGCTACCATGATCGTTGCTGGTTCGATGATAGGTTCGGGAATTTTCATTGTAAGTACAGATATTGTCAGAAACGTTGGCAGCGCGGGCTGGCTCATACTTGTTTGGATTATTACAGGACTTATGACTGTTATGGCAGCGGTGAGTTATGGCGAAATGAGTGGCATGTTTCCAAGAGCCGGAGGACAGTATGTTTTTTTGCGTGAAGCTTTTAGTCCACTTGCAGGTTTTTTATATGGATGGAGTTCTTTTACGGTAATACAAACAGCAACAATTGCTGCTGTGGGCGTGGCTTTCAGCCGTTTCACTGCTTACCTCATTCCTGAAGTTGGTGAAAATGTTTTTTTATTTTCTGCCGGAAAATTTCATATTTCTGCTGCGCAAATTTTGGCTATTGCTTCTATAATTTTTCTGACTTACACCAACACGAGGGGCATTAAAGGTGGAAAAATTGTTCAAACCACTTTTACTTCTATCAAGTTATTATCACTTTTTGGATTGATAATTCTGGGTTTTCTTTTAGTAAAACACAGCTTCTGGAATGAGAACTGGCAAACGGGTTTGAATGCAGTTCAATTAGAAAAAGCGGACGGCAGCTTTGTAAAAAACGGAAACTGGTTTCCCATCAGTGGAACGATTTTAATCGGCGCTATTGCCGCGTCAATGGTTGGTTCACTTTTTAGCAGCGATGCGTGGAACAATGTTACCTTTATTGCTGCCGAGATAAAAAATCCGAAAAGAAATATAGGAATGAGTCTTTTCCTGGGCACGCTGATAGTTTCTATAATTTACATCACTACCAATCTCATGTATCTGAATGCATTGTCTTTGAATCAAATCGCATTTCCCGGCGGTGATCGTGTGGCTGTTGCAGCATCTAATGCTATATTCGGGCATTACGGTGCCGCGGTCATCGCAGTGATGATCATGATATCTACATTTGGCTGCAACAACGGATTAATTCTTGCAGGCGCAAGGGTTTACTATACGATGGCAAAAGATGGTTTGTTTTTTAAAAAAGCCGGAAAACTGAATAAAAAAGCCGTTCCTGCCTGGGCTTTGTGGGCACAGGCAACCGTCGCTTCCATCCTTTGTTTGAGCGGCGGATACAATGATCTGCTGGATATGATTGCATTTGTAGTGGTTATTTTTTATGTGCTAACGATCATTGGTATTTTTGTACTTCGCAAAACGAAACCAAATATTGAAAGACCTTATAAAGCATTTGCCTATCCTTTTTTGCCGGGATTATATATTATTATGGGCCTGGTATTTTGTGTTTTTCTCGTCATCTTCAAACCCTTGTACACCTTATGGGGATTAGGCATTGTTTTAGCAGGAATTCCCGTTTATTATATAACCATTCGCAACCAGAAAAAAATAAATCCGTCATTGAATGAGCGCAGATATTGATCAATTATTTTCACAGTTTTCAAAAATGAAAGTCGCTGTAATCGGCGATGTAATGCTGGACACTTATTGGTGGGGAAATGTAGAAAGAATTTCACCGGAAGCGCCTGTTCCGGTGGTTGCAGTTAGCAAAAGAGAACAGCGAATTGGAGGTGCAGGAAATGTGGCTTTAAACGTTCAGGCTCTTGGTGCTTCTGTCTCCTTACTTACCATTTTAGGGGATGATGAAGATGGCATTCAGCTAAAAAAATTATTACAGGAAAAAGATATTGATACTCGTTTTATTTTAGAAAGTAAAAAACGCATTACGACCAATAAAATCAGGATCATCAGCCGCAACCAGCAAATGATGCGGCTTGACGCGGAAATCGTGTATGATATTGATGATTCTGATGAAGAGAAATTGCAAAATCAGATCGAAAAATTTATTCTCACAGAAAAACCGGATGTGGTAATTTTTGAAGATTACAATAAAGGCATTCTTACGAAAAATATTATCGCAAATACCATTTCCTTTTGCATAAAAAATAACGTAACTACGGCCGTCGATCCCAAAAGAAAAAATTTTTTTTGCTACCAAAATGCAACGCTGTTTAAGCCGAATTTGAATGAAGCAATTACCGGATTAAATTTATTACCTGAAGAAATTTCACCTGAATTACTTTCCGACATTCATTCGCAGTTAAAACAAAAATTAGATCATGATATTTCTTTAATCACTTTATCAGAAAAAGGAATTTTTTACCAGGAGGCAAACAACAAAAATATCCTTCCTTCGCACCGAAGGAATATTGCTGATGTAAGTGGCGCCGGCGATACGGTAATTGCAGTTGCCTCTTTAATTTATGCGGCTACAAAAGACATTGGTCTCGCGGCAAAAATCGCCAATATTGCCGGTGGAATTGTTTGTGAAGAAGTAGGAACGGTTGCAATTAACAAAGAAAAATTATTACAGGAATGTAAAAGGTTGAATTCTGATTTTTAGATTTCTGACTTTTACGTACAATTCTTCTTTTTGAAATCTCTTTTATTAAACAATTAAATTTGTTGTTGAAACCAATAATAATTCAATAATAAAATAATTCAATAATTTAATAATCCATGCAAAAAATTTCAATAGCTATTCATGGAGGTGCCGGCACAATTTTAAAAGAAGATATGTCGCCGGAAATTGAAGAAGCATACAGGCAAGGACTTTCAGAAGCTTTGGAAGCAGGCTATGCGGTTTTAGAAATTGGTGGAACAGCGGTCAATGCAGTAAAAGCAGCTGTTGTAACCCTGGAAGATAATCCTTTATTTAATGCAGGAAAAGGAGCGGTTTTTACTAAGAAAGGTTGGAATGAAATGGATGCAGCGATCATGGATGGAAGTACGTTGGATGCCGGTGCCATTGCAGGCGTTCGAAATGTGAGAAATCCGGTTGAACTTGCTGAAGAAGTCATGCTGCACAGCGGTCATGTATTTTTGAGTGGAAAAGGAGCAAATGATTTTGCCATAAAACAGGGAATCAAATTAGAGCCGGACGAATATTTTTATTCACAGCACCGCTACGATCAATGGCGCGAAATAAGAGACAGCGATTTATATAAACTCGATCACAAAAATGACAAATTAGTTGGTTTACTGAAAGATAAAAAGTTTGGAACCGTTGGTGCCGTTGCCTGTGACAAAGATGGAAACATTGCTGCCGCAACTTCGACCGGTGGCATGACCAACAAACAATATGGAAGAATCGGCGACAGTCCGATGATCGGAATCGGCACTTATGCAAATAACAAAACCTGTGCAATTTCCTGCACCGGGCATGGAGAAATTTTTATAAAAGCTGTAGCTGCTTATGATGTAAGTTGTTTGATGGAATATAAAAATTTTACCCTTCAACAAGCCTGCGAAGAAGTAGTTTTAAAAAAATTAGTGGCCATGAATGGCGAAGGCGGATTGATAGGCATGGATGCCAAAGGCAATGCTGCAATGGTTTTTAATAGTGCAGGAATGTATCGGGGATTAAAAAACAGTGGTGGAGAAAAAATGATAGGAATATACGGCGATTAAAAATAATTCGATGAAGGCGAAATCCTCTGCAGATAACACCAATTCAATAATGTTTTAACATGATATCTTTTTTCTCACTATTATTATCCTTTCCGGGATAAATGGCTATCCGCTGTGCGGCATATAAGCAATATCGTTGTGATATTTGAGCTTACTGTTTCGTCTTGGCACCAGACATTATTTTATCTTCGAAAAAATCCCCGGACTCTTTGTATCCGGGGATTACTTTCTTAGAACGGCTTAGCCATGCAAATTGATAACTCTATTTTTTAATGCCCGTATCCGTTGGGTTTAAGTACACCACCGCCCCTGTCAATTTCCTGTTGAGGAATAGGCATGTATTTATCTTTGGAATCATCAAAAGAATAGGATGAAACGCCGGAGCCGGAAGCCGCCGCCGTATAATTCTTTTCAAAATTATGGTAGCTTTCGAGCGTGGTTTTAGCGATTCCCCATCTTACAAGATCAAAGAAACGCTGCCCTTCTAGGGCCAGTTCCAGCCTTCTTTCAAATCTTATAGCTTTTCGTGCATAATCCTGAGAAGGGAAAGAAGGATATGGTTTCACGTTATATGCCGCCGCAGGGTTTCCGCTTCCGGTAAGTACCGGGGGCAATGTAGCTGCACGGGTTCTTACAGCATTTACCCAGGTTAGCGCATCGGTTAGAGCGTTGGTTTCTACGGCACATTCCGCCGCCATTAAATAGACATCGGAAAGCCTGATGATATTTACATTTTGAGCAGTTACATAAGGGTTTCCAGGTTGCGTATACGCTCCAAAATCTGCCTGATTGACCATGGTTTTGTAGGTTACAAACGGAGAACCTGTTGTTGCGTCCCGAATCCAACCATTGCCCGGCATTACACCCCAATCCCTGTATTGAACGCCTCGTCTTCCCACCGTATAATCCAAACGGGGGTCAAATGCTCTTGTCACATCTAAATTGTAAGTGGAAGTGGGGTTTGCCAAATCGGAAGTATATGGGTTATTGCGGTAAGATCCATCCAATAGTGGCAATCCGTTTGCATCAACTTTGAAAGCATTTACCAAATCGATAGAAGCGAGGTAAAAACCACAGCACGAAGCTGGCGCCGATCCGTAAAAACCGGAGAGCATATCGCCTACGTTGGCATTATCGCCACCGCCGTCCGGGTTGATAACAGCTTGGACGGTAAAAATACTTTCGGGGCCATTTTTGGTTTTTACATCGAAGTTGTTTTGAAATTTCATTTTGGTAAGGTCCCCTTTCTTGTTTATCACGTCTTTGAATAATGCCAATGCTTCTGCATACTTATTTTCAATACCTTCATTGCTTCCGTATAGATAAACTTTTCCTAAATAAGATTCTGCGGCATATTTATCGCACCGTCCTACTTCCCCACGCGGTTTTGAATAATCCTGGGGAAGGTTTGCAGTGGCAAATACGAGGTCTGCTACAATTTTAGAATAAATATCCGAATCATTGGCCGCTTTGCTGGCTTCCGGTGTTGTCATGTTTTCATCAATGTATGGAATTTTAGGGCCAAATACTCTGCGCAGGTAGAAATAGTAATGCGCTCTCAGCATTCTTGCTTCCGCCTGAATTTGCGCTGCCCTGTCTGAAGCAAATTTTTGTGTAGAATTGCTGCTTTGGAGTGCGTTCAACAAAGTTAAAGTGCTGTTGCAACGCATTACGCCTTCATAATAATTGGTCCACATATTAGGTAGCTGGTCGTTTACGGATGTTACCTGATGTGCCTCAATGTCATTCATGAATCCCTGGTCTTTGTATTCGCTGCCCTTGTGTGCGTTATCTGCTCCTACTTCCCCAAATAGCCATTGACTCGGCGCGCTGGGATAATTGCCCCAAGTGCCGTTTATATTCCCGTTCATAAGACCATAAGCGCCTATTAACGCGCCTTCCACAAATTGTTGGGTTTGCAAACCCGATTGGGTTATTACCGCTTGTGGCTGGGTGTCTAAAAAGCTCTTGGTGCACGAAACCCCTATTGCCATTAGAATTATCGTTGCTGTTACTATATATATTCGTTTCATCTGTTTATATTTTACCTGATAAATTATTTAAAAAGTTACATTTAGTCCAACCAAATATTGCCTTGAACTTGGATACATGCCTAAATCTACGCCGGGCGCCGAGAAGGTGCTGGAGAATTGTGTTACTTCAGGATCCAATCCGGAATACTTAGTAATGGTAAATAAATTGCTGCCGCTCACGTAGAGTTTGATACCTCCGATTTTGTCCCGTAACGAATTCGGAATTTGAAAATTGTAGGCTATTTGCAACAACTTCATTCTGAAATAACTTCCGGGCTGCACATAGTAACTGCTTGAAGCACCTTCAAGCGTTGTTGCATTGTAGTAAGGGGAAGGTATCATGCTTTTGGTGTTCGTAGGGCTCCATGCATCAAGTATCCTTGTAGATACTGCCCCATAAAATCCGTTCAAATCTGTATAGTATCTTGTTTCGTCAAAGATCTTATTTCCGTAAGAGGCATTGAAGAACATAGACACATCAAAACGACGCCAGGATGCATTAAAACTCAATGAATAAATAAATTCCGGATATGGGCTGCCGAGGTAAGTGCGGTCATCCGGAGTAATCACTCCGTCATTGTTTATATCCGCATATTTGAAACCACCGACTCTTGCACCATCGTATTTCGGCGATTTGGCTATATCGTCGGCACTCTGGTTAATTCCGATTACTTTATACCCGTAAAATTCTCCAAATGGTTGTCCCGGTGCAAGAATGGAGGATGTTATGTTTCTATTGGTGCCATATAACTGATTGGTAACAGTAGGCGCCAACGAAAGTACCTTATTAACGTTTCGGGAGATAATTGCGCCTATATCAAATCTGAAAGCATTTTTGCTAATTGACTCCGCATTGTAATGGTAGTTTACCGAAAACTCCACGCCTTTGTTGCTCATGCTTCCGATATTTACGTAAGGCGATGCGCCCCCACCACGGGCTTGTGCTAACAATGGCACCGGATAAAGCATATCAGTAGTTTTTCTGTTGTACCAATCGAAAGAACCATCTATCTTGTTGGAAATCAAAGTGAAGTCCACACCAACGTTCCACGATTTTAATTCTTCCCATTTAATGTTCGGATTGTCATAGAGATTTGTCCAAATACCGCTCGCTAAAGCTCCTCCGCCAATCGGATAAGAAGACGTATTTATAGACTGTTGATATGTTTTCAAGAATTGGAAAGAGGGAATGTTCTGGTTACCGGTAGCGCCATATCCTGCCCTTAGCTTCAAATCGCTTATCCAGGAAACGCTCTTCATGAAATCTTCGTTTGAAACACGCCACGCGGCGCTGGCAGCAGGGAAAGTACCATACCTAAAGTTGGGTCCGAAGTTGGAAGAGCCGTCCCTGCGAATGGTAGCGGAAAGCATGTATTTATCCTCATAAGAATAATTTACCCTCCCGAACAAAGAAGCAAGCGCACTATTGTAGCCGGAACTTCCGCTGGATTTGCTCGCAGTAGCAGTATTCAGATAATAATAATTTATATCGCCAAAAAGGGCAAAGGTATTACCGCCTCCGTTTAATGACCTTCCTGTTGACTTGATGGCTTCTGTACCTCCCATCACAGTAACGTCGTGTTTGTTCCATTTTTGGTGGTATGTCAGGGTGTTGGTCCATGTCCACTGGGTACCCCATCCCTGGTATTCGCTTAACGAGTTTACAAAACTACCTTCCGAACGTTCAGGGTTTGGATAACCAATGCCGATTCCGGCATAGTTGTCATATTGTGTACCGAAAGTTGTTTTTAAGTTTAACCCATTCGCTATTTTCAAGTCAGCATAAACACTGCCGAAAAACAGGTTGTCGTTATTGTAATTGTCTTTTCCCCGGTAAAGTACGGCAAGAGGGTTGTCCGCATTGCCTAATCCGGAACCCCTGGTGCCTCCAAAGTTGCCCATAATATCATAAACAGGTACAATAGTTTGAATACGGTATGCCCATCCAACGGGAGAACCTTCCCCCACATAGCTCCCGGCTACATTGGGATTGGTTGCAAACCCGATGCCTTTGGTATAGGAATATTGCGCACTTTCACCCATTTTAAGGGCGCCGTTAAAAGCCGTGAAGTTGCTGTTTGCCCTTATGTAATAGCGTTTGAAATTGGTGTACTTTATGGTTCCCTGCTGATTGTACGCTCCACCGCTTACAGCGTAATTGGCATTGTCGCCGCCGCCTAAAATGCTGAGTTCATAATTTTGCATAGGAGCGTTATGCGTGATTTCTTTGAACCAGTTTGTTCCCGCCTGGTTTGCTTTGGTGATTTGATAAAAAGTTGTAGAGTTTGTAGGGCTATAATTGTATTTTGATGGGTCAGCCTGTGCTGCCGTTACCTTTTGGCCAACGATTGCCCCTGCGATTAAATACTCCGGCAATGTAGGCGTTGCTCCGCTTCCGTAATAGTTAGCCATCGTACTTCCTGCTATAGGTTGGCCTGCATTGCTGTACTGAGTCCAAACATATTGTGCAAACTGTTGTGGGTTCAGGTATTTTGGAAAGCGGTCGCGCATGGGAACTTGCGTTCCATTATAAATATGCAGGTTTATTCTTGGGGGCCCTTTTCTGCCGATTTTGGTAGTAATGATTACAACGCCGTTATTTGCCCGGGAGCCGTAGATAGATGCAGCGGATGCATCTTTCAATACCTGCATACTTTCAATATCGTCGCTAGCCAGCCAGCTCAATTTTCCCTGGTAAGGCATTCCATCAATAACGAATAAGGGGTCGTTGTTGTTTATGGAAGTATTACCGCGTATTCTTATCTGCGGAGTCGATCCGGGCGAACCGTCATTGATAATTTGAACGCCGGTAGCCTTACCCTGCAAGGCTTCTATCGGGCTTGTGGCAGGCTGCTGCCTCAGTTCAGCAGTATTTACCACAGCAACAGAGCCGGTGATATCTTTCTTGCGTTGTGTTCCATAGCCTGTAACCACCACGTCGTTTAAGCTTTGGCTATTGGGTACCAATGTAATAGTCCCCACGTTGGATTTTCCAGTTATGGACACATTTTGTGTACCATACCCTACAAAGCTCACTTCAACGGTATTCCTGCCCGAAGGTACATTCAAACTAAAATTCCCGTTAGCATCTGTTACTGTTCCTGTATTAGTGCCCTTTACGGTTACCGATACGTTTGGTAAGGGATCATTTGTTTGATTAGTTACTTTTCCGGTAACCGTTTTCTGAGCAAAAACGATGTTCGAACCAAACAAAAGTATCAACACCGTAAAGCAGATAGCAAGTTTTCTGGTTTTTAATTTCATTGCATTGTAGTTAAATTGTAAAAAATAGTGAAAAAAAAGTTAATTATGACGAAAGGTAAACAATAGGACAATATTATTTTTTAAAACGCTGCTTTGAATCGAATCTTTTATTTAAAAAATTAAGAAAATATCATTCTTGGATAAAAATTTTTCATTCCTTATTTGATAAGTAAAAGGCGTTTAAGTGTTTTTCTTAGATAAAATTAAATTGCATGTTTGCTTTAGACATATAATAAGATAAGCCCTGTTTAAAAAAATTTAACAAAAAAGATACTATTAAGGAAAATTTCGAAATATTAAAAAAAGAGTCGATTATGGTTAAAAACAAAGCAATTCTGATTGAATAAACCAAACAATTTGATAAAATGAGTTAATTTTCATTTTTACACGATTAGCATGAATCAGAATAAAAAAATCAATTTTCCCCTTTTAGTCCTAACATTGTTGTTTGTAGTTGCTTTTATTTTGCCCAATTCAGGTACCGCACAAACACTTCCGGCTTTTAAGATGAAGCTTTCCACTGGAAAAATCTTTTCTTCTTCAGAAGTTTCGAATAAAAAGCCTTTAATCATTATTTATTTTGCACCAGATTGTGAACATTGCCAAATTTTGATGACAGGTCTTTTTAAAAGAGTAAATGAGTTTAAAGACGCGGAAATTTTAATGGCAACTTTTGAGTCGGACGCCGCTGTAGCAGGTTTTGTAAAACAATACCAAACTGCAAAGTATTCAAACATAAAAGTGGGGACAGAAATACCGGTTTTTTTCTTTAGAATGTATTATCAGCTGGAACACACGCCTTTTACCGCACTATTTGATAAGAATCATCAATTAATTGTTTCTTATAAAGATTATACGCCGCTGGATGATTTGATAAAAAAATTAAAAATGCTGGAAAAGAAATCGTAAAAGATCCCTACTGCTTCTTTTTCATTAAAAAAATCCATGAAAACATTTGCCGATAAAATTATTTCATTTAATAAAAAAATTGTTTTTGAAGGTTCTTTGCCAAAGGATATCAGCATTATGAATCCCTTCAAAGAAAATAAAGAAGCACTGGCGATCTCCACTAAATTTTATAAAAGATTTTATGATGATTTTGAAAAACGTTTCCTGATTCTCGGAATTAATCCCGGCAGGTTTGGCGCCGGCGTTACAGGTGTTCCTTTTACAGACACCAAGAGATTATCAGAGGAATGCGGTTTACTATTTCCTGGTAAATCCACACATGAACCGTCAGCAGCTTTTATTTATGAAATGATAAATGCGTATGGAGGCGCTGCAAAGTTTTATTCAAAATTTTATATTCATTCTATCTGCCCGCTGGGTTTTACAATTGTGAACAGCAAAGGCAAAGAGATAAATTATAATTATTATGACAGCAGGGAATTAACCGAAGCAGTCTATGATTTTATAATTGAAAATATAAAAAAGCAAATCAGTTTTGGTGTCAGCACAGATGTTTGTTTTTGCTTTGGTGCAGGAAAAAATGAGCAGTTTCTAAGAAAAATAAACGAAAAATATCATTTTTTTAAAAGAATTATTGTCCTGGAGCATCCCAGATATATCATGCAATACAAATCAAAATCAAAGCAGTTTTATATTGATAAATATCTGGAAGCATTTCAGAAGGCGAATGTTTAAAATTGTTTAGAGGTTTAGATTGTTTATTGTTTAGAGGTTTAGATTGTTTAGAAATCACGGTTTGAAGGTTCAGTAAACGAACAAATAATG
>JBQCFO010000057.1:0-5023 GCA_051959055.1 Ginsengibacter sp.
CGTGTTTCATCAAACTTCGTTCAAATCCTTTAGAGTGTTACATTTCAAAGGATTTTACCAACCATTTTTCAGTATTATGCCAAAAATACTATAAAGATAGTTTTACACAAACAGCCATTTGAATTATTCGTCTTTACTGAGTCTCCAATTCCTGCAAGGAATAATATAATTCATGCCCTTATAACTTAATCACTTTGAAAATTTCATAAGAATTATTAACCTTTACTTTAATAAAATATACTCCCCGTGCAAAATTTGATATATCCAATTGTAAATTCATTGAATTAATTTTTTTAATCGAATTGCATGAATAAATCCGCCCTAATGCATCGGTTATCAGAATTCCCTCAGCAGAAAGTATTCCGCCATTAGTCTGTAGCAAAACGTTTCCATTTGTTGGATTCGGATAAACAGATGTATTTACCTGCAAATCATTTGAATGAATCTCATTGGATAACAGCATAATTGTATTTCCTTTATTTGTATTTTCATAAGTAACTGTTTTCTGACCATCAGTTAATTGATTGATACCTGGAATATTTTTTAACGCAATATCACTCGTTGCGTCAATTGCATAACCATTGGAAATTCCCGGAACCGACTCCCGCCGGTTAGAATGGTGATGCCTCTCTTCCTTTACACACAACGTACCTGACAGGTATTGTATGTCGTAGTTGGCAGCATTGGATAAAACCAATTTAGAAGGGGTAATGGTATAATTTCCAGGCTGTTCTTTGTAATATTTAGGACTTACTTTGTAAACAGGGCCAGAAATAATCGTGCGTTCATCGCCATTTTTAAATCCGGAAATAGTAGAAGTGAACCGAGGCAAATCGTCATCATCAGAAATGGTTTTATCATCTGCTTTCACGGTAAGCAAGGCAGGTTTGATAACCAGATTCCCGCCAAGGGTTTTCAATGTGTAATTATCAGCAGAACCACCCGTCAAAGTAACCGGGTAATTTCCCACATTTGATTTTACACCTGCATTAGTTGAAGCAACAGGTGGTATAATATTCTGAGGCCCGTCTCCATTTACAAAACCAAGGTAAGTAATGCTGAAATCAGGATTGGCATCACCATAGGTTCTGAATGTATCCACAACTTTGGCAGTTAATACATTTTTATTTACAGTGAGCAATCCATTTACATACTGAATATTATAGTTTGAAGGCTGAAGAACTGAACCTGAAGCAACAATACTAAATATTCCGGCAGGAACATTTGTAGCAGGCACAAGTGTGTCTGCGCTGTTCAATAAACTATAGTTCAAAACGCCGTTTGTAAATACTGAATCCACATTATCCTGGTATTGATATCCCGTAATATTTGAAGTAAAAGAAGGAGGAGGCGTTCCATAAGAAATGGTTGTACTATCAGTTCTCACAACTAGCGGTGCAGGCAAAATCGTCAAGTTGGCCAATCCATAACTAATATCAAAATTATTTGATAAAAATGCACCTGGTACTATTGTATTTGTTCCTGCTGTAATGCCGGTTATTAAATTGATGGATTTAAAATCCATTAATGTATCTGAAGAGGGAGCATTTACATCAGCCTGGTCAATAATCGCAGCAACATTTGAATTGCTCGTATCTCCAACAGTAGCGCTGTTTACCAATGCAAAACCGTTTACCAAAGCGCGCGCATTTACCAAAGCCCGCGCATTTACAAGTGCACGTGCATTGACCAATGCTCTTGCATTTACCAATGCTCTTGCACTTACTAAGGTTGCCGTATCAGGAGAAACCTCATAATTAAATACAGAAGCGGTAGCTACATCTACAATATTCGTTGTATCAAATGTAGTAACACCATTTACCAAAGCCCTAGCATTTACCAAGGCACGTGCATTTACCAATGCTCTTGCACTCACCAAAAAGCTAAGATTTGCAAGATCAGAATTTACCAGAGCCCTTGCATTTACCAGAGCACGCGCATCTACTAAAGCTATCGCATTTGTTTCCAGGTTTTGCTGATAATCAGATTGCAAAGCATTGAGGAACGTACTTTTGTCTGTATCTGCAATAAGAGAATCGCCGTAACTGAAATTGTAATTAATTCCCGCAATTTTATCACCGTAAGTGAGCGTCGTATCGCGCGGCGTAATGACAAGTGGCATAGGTTTAACAGAAAGAATCCCATTATTAAATACATATTTATATTCCTCGTTCAAAGCAACAAAAACAGAATCGCCGGTGGCAAAAGGTTTCATAGCAGGTTTTATCGCATACAATCCCACATTACTCATATTCGTTGCTGTAGATGTATAATTAATAGTATCAAGTCCGAGTTGCTGTAAGGTCAATCCTGTTTGTTCAACAGGAACACTATCTACTAAAATGGTAGACGTGAATGCAGGAATCTGTTCCCCATATTTTTTTGTTTGATTAACTGCTGTAATGGTGATTACTTTCTTTACCGGTGAATAGAAATACAATGAATCAGAATAACCACCATCTAAGCCACTGGTCGAAACCGGCGCTGTATATACCTGAATGGCAGGATTTCCAATAAATGCAGGAATGGCGGCAATAGCTTCGGTGCTGTTAATAGGTGTAGTAGCTACAGGATTTCCCCTGAATAAAACTTTTGAATTGGGATCAAGAAAATTTCCCTGTACGGTAATATTTATTGGCTGGGTTCCGGGTTTAATAGTGGTATCAGTTAAGACCAGTTTGGTTAATAGAGGCTTAGGTGTCGCAAAAGTTCGCATTGCTGCATTTGCCTGTATAAATCCATATCCGGTAACATAATCAAAGCCGGGAGTTCCCATGTCAATTGCGGTTCGTTCCATGATAGAACGGATGCTATCAGGACCAACTGTTTCATTAGCAAATTTTTTCTTTCCTTCTATTAATAAAGCAGCTACTGCGGCAGCATGTGGTGCAGCGGCAGATGTTCCAAAAAAATTAGGAAATGCATCACCGTCAATATTTTGTCCACCCATATTTACGGTAGTATTCACTCCATTAGGGCCACAAAATTCTGGTTTGTTCCTTACCATTCCGTTTATCAGGGTTCCACCGGTAGAAGAGAATGAGGCAATTGTAGGAGTGATTACTCCGTAGGCTGGCGTATTTGAATATAGTACCGCACCAACAGCCATTGCACCATTTGCATTTGCCTGTCCGACAATGGTAGAAGTCCCGGAATTAAATTTACTTACGACTCCATTTCCACGGAAAAATACATATTTGAACCTTACATTTCCGGTACCAGAAGCGCGGATAACGATAATATTCGTTTGAGTAGTTTGGGTTACTGTAAAAGGAAGCACCTCTATCGGATCGCCACCAATATTATTCCTGTTGAATCCGAATATTGCATTCCCATTATTATCTGTCAGATAAATATCGAGGTCATTTTGTGTTCCGGTAACGGTTTGTCCTGAAGAATAAATGCCATCCTGCCATTGAAGCACTACAGTGTAAGTGCCTGGCTGAAGGGTAATTGTTTGATAAATATCACCGCCGCCAAAATTGTGGGCAGTTCCACTTATGCCATTTGGAGCAGGAGCAGGATTAAAAACTCCTTCATAAGATTGGCTTCCATAGTTTCCTGCCGCAGAAAAATACGCCACACCTTTTGAGGCAACATCATCTACTGCCTGCGCTACAATACCATCCTGGTAAAAAGGTTCGGTAATATAAGTTATATCATCCACGATTACATTGCAGCTATCCTCCTGCAGTTGCTTTATTCCAAGAGCAAAATCACTTGCATTTATAAAACCGGTTCTGAAAGCAAGTTTTGCTCCTGGTGCTACGTCATGCACTATCTGCAACATCGCTCTTCCTTCATCACTTGCCTGACCAAAAGGATATTCCTTTAATACCTCTACAGAGTCAGGAAAGTCGGCGTTTCCAATTCCCGGCAGGTCGCCGTTCAAAACATCTGTTTGTGCCGGATTTCCGGAAATTGTATTGTAACTATTGGATATTACACCCACTTTTACTCCTGCACCTGTGAGTCCGTAACCTTCGCGCACCATATAAGATTGTATAGCAGTATCACCCTGGCTGTTTACAATTCCGGCATTGCTTATTGAAGGGAAAATGGGACGGCAGTAATCAATGAATTGAGGCAAACTATCTAATTTCAATAAATTTCTAATCGGGTATTTTCCCGAGATAATTAAAGTATTCGGTCCGTTATTAATCAGGTCTGTCATGCCATAAGCCGGCGTTTGTAAAAGTGATAACAACGTTTGATATTGCCCCTGCAATGCAATCACTTCTATCATCACACTATCGTGTTTCAGAATAAAAATATTTTGCGTGGTATCAGAAACAAAACCAAAGTTTTCTGCAAGAGAATTTAATTCCGCTCCAATTAGGTTCCTGATTTTGCCTCCTTCAGGTGGTGGATAATAAGGTAAAATACAATTGCTAAAAGTAACAACGGCTGTATCTGTTGCAGAACAGCCACCATTCGGATCTGTAACAGTTAACACATAAGTACCAACAGCATCTATAGTTGGGGTCAATGTAGCAGCGCCGGATGCAATATGTCCATTATTGACAGAGGTCCAGTTATATTGCAAACCACTGGTAGAAGCGCTTCCATCCAATTGAACAGTAGAAGTAGAACAATCTAAAATTTTATCACTTCCTGCATTTGCCACAGGTATGCTGCAGGTAGCAGATTCAGCAAAGGGTGCATAATAGATAGTAACGTTGTTTCCAACAGTGATTTTTGTACCACTATAGAATGCGCCTTTAAGATTATCCTGAATGTTACCAATATTGATGCCTGCATAAGGAGCCCACACAGTACCAAGCCAGCTACCGCAACCATTGCCAAAATTCCATGCATATTTTCCATATGAACAGCTATTGCCGTTTCCATGTGTTTCGAAGTAAATTCTTGTTGCATCTCCCCCGTTTTCCACACTTGCAGTCACTTTATTTACATCTACATCTCCATAAACGTATATTTTAAACGTTCCTGCCGGGTCATTTTTAAAATCGAAGACAAAATTTGTGTTAGCGCCATTTTTGATGGATTTGAAAATATAAAT
>JBQCFO010000058.1:0-2050 GCA_051959055.1 Ginsengibacter sp.
TTATCCACCCAATAATATTGTTGCCTGGAATATTGAATTATTTGTTCAAAATGCAAAGAAGTTCTTTGTTTTGAAATGATATTTTCTACATCAATATCTACATTCCATGTTCTATGCGGATCCTTATTGATCAGCATTACAGACCACTTGCCATCATTGCTTCGCAGCGGATATGTAGTAATAACGGGTTCTTTTTTTCTTATATTAATATTGGATGAAACAGGGTATATTTCCAGAATAGAGTCTGAAGGTTGAGCCCAGTTTTGCGTAATCATTTTTGTACTATAATAAGCGGCTGTTTTATATTTTATTTTCCCATCTTCTCCCAAACCAAATAAAATATTATTGCCATAACCGGCGCATGGATAAGATTGCTGCAAAATGGCCGGTTCATAGCCATATAGAAAAGCTTTGTTGCCGCCACTTTCCAGGAATTTTCCAAGAATATCCGCATACATCAATGCACCTTCTATCTGCACCTCATGCTTTCCTTCATAAGCAGAATAGCCATACTCTGTAAGATATTTCGGAATTCCCGGAGGTAAAATATTTTCAAAATTCTTCAAAGCAATGGAAAGCATTCCCGGGGCTTTTTTAAGTTGCGGCGCTGTTGGCGCACATAAATCATCAAATGGATACCATTCAAAAGTGAAGAAGTTAAATAAATGAAGCGCATCATGTTTTTTTAAATAATTTAAAAAAAGCCGCGTCCAGTCTGATTCTGAAAAGGTAGTGCTATCATCCGGTGTAGAGGAAATCGCTGCAAAGCCGGGACCACCCAGTCGAAGTGAAAGATCTATATCTTTAATTTTCATTCCCAAACGATAATAAAGTGCCGCATAATCAGTTGGCGAAACCAGTTGCCCTTCTGGTTCCTCACCCATTTCCAATTCATGAACCGGATATTGTTTGGCTTTTAAATATTTAATCATCGCCAGCACATTATCAGGCGTATCATATAAAAGCGCAGCCGGCATGAGTACCGGTTGATTGGCGGTAATGCCGCTTGTAAAAAAATGATCGATTCCCGCTTGCTCTATATTCGGATCCATATCCTTTGATGTATGCCAGGGATCAGTAGAAGAAACATAAACAGCGCTTTGATCCTTGTCAGGCGAATGATGGATAAAGTCTGTAAATTCTCCTTTTGAATTTAAATAACCAACACTGATCTCTTTGATGGCAAAGCCAAGTTTGTCCCTGATATCATTCGACTTTCCCGATGAGGTATAAGAGCTTTCTGTCATTGAAATTCTTATAAAACGAACCCGCAACTCTTTGCCTGTTATCCTGATTATTTTATTTCCTCCGTCAATATTTTTGAAAGAATCTTTTGAAAAAGGCCGCCAGATATCCGGTTGAAACGGATCGAAATAAGCAGGATCAACATCATGTGCATAATCTATATAAAATGACAATGCATACGGATTTGCCCAATGGATTCGTAGCGCATTTACAGCCCGTTTCTTACCTAGGTCAACGATTATCCATTGCGGATGAAGCTGATTGGATTCGTTTGTAAAATGTTTGTCAAGATAAGGATTACTTTTCCAAAAAGTATTGGTATCCGCATCATCTATTCGTGAGTAATCGTTATTATTTGCCTGGTCGAATGTATTGCCTCTCCTTGGCAAGCGATAGCCATTGGAAACTTCTATCGGCTCTTTAGCCGTGCTGTCCGATATCCAGTAACCTTGATGTTTCTCCTTTTCACTCCATGTGCCGTGGGGATTCCAATGCCATACTTCACCTGCTAATTCCGTGCGAAGGCGGTAACTTACCGGTTTAAGTCCGGCAGTCAGCATTGCCGCCACACTTTCCTGGTTGAGCGTTTTGTCAATGCCGCCTTTCAATTGCCCGTCAAAATCGCCACCGATGGTTTTTGAAGGAATGAAAGAATTGGCAGGATGGGCCGGAGTATAAAGAATATGAATTTTATTTTTTTGCGCAGTCACAGAAGAAAAACAAAATAAAAGAAGAAGGAATAAAAATAACTTCAGATGAAATTGTCGTAGCAACACTGTTTGATTTTTAAATTTCAAAATAAAAA
>JBQCFO010000059.1:0-12157 GCA_051959055.1 Ginsengibacter sp.
AAGGCTGGCTGAGCGTTATTAAATATATCAATGCAGATCATGATGTTACTGATGTTTGTGAGGGGACAAACAAAAAGAATGACCGGCAGTATTATCTGGATCGCAAACGAAATACCGGAGACCTGCATGGCCACGCTCCGATACTTTGGTGTGCTGCTGCTTTGCTCAGGAAATAAACTATCAACCTTAAACCTGAAAATCATGGCCTCACAGTTATTGAAAGTCTGTGAGGCCATGTTGAACTTTTACAAGCGAATTCGTACTGATTTTTCTGAAACGCCTTTCTCCAAAGACACCGGCTGCGCTGCTTTTCGCAAATCGCCGCCATCTATAATAACTCCGTCGGTCGATTTGCCCTCTGCACGAAGAAAGGCAGATGCGCGCGTCAGTAATCTTGTTGCCGTTATTAAAATGTCTTTTGAATCAATCAATCTTATTACACTGGGGGCAGAACTTCCCTGTACACTTACCTGATTCATAGAAGCATCCTGTACATTATCAAAAATAATTGCCGGGCGCGCATCAGGTTGCTCAAATTCCAAACGCACATTTTGTAGAGTAAGTCCTTTTACATTCCGCGCATACATTCCGTAAGCGGGAGGGCCGCCCGGAGCTTCGTCCCAAACTCCAAAATACTCTGCAGCGATTTCCGGAACTTTTTTAGCAGCTTGTTCGGCTGTACCACCGCCTGCATATTTTACATGCACATCGGTAAAGCTGATGTTCTCTAAATAATATGCTCCCATTGCGTTTAAAGTAATACAGGAATTTTTCTCTCCTTCTTTTTTGAACAATTCAAAATGAATATCGGGATGTTCAAGGGGCTGAGGGACAACAGTAGCACGGATGCCATTAAAAACAATGTTCCGGATAAAAGGTTTTGTTTGCTGCACCGGATTGCTGTTTGTATTATTTGCTGAAGGACCACTAAAGCCAATGCCGATGGGACCCGTAACATTCTTCATAATGATATTTGAAAAAGTAAGATTTTCAATGCCGGCCCTTCCGGCGCTGATTTTTATGGGGCAGCCATAAGTATCATAAATAAGGCAATTAGAAATAGCGATATTCTGAGATTCGCCGCCTCCAAACCGAAAAATGGACCAGCGGGTACTGAAAGTACAATTTGTGACAGTCACAAATTTATTGCTGCCAAACAAAGCGCACGCATCGTCCTGGCATTGTACATCACAGTTGGTGATGTGGACGTACTCGCTGTCGTTGAAATGAAAGCCGTCATTATTTTTATTTACTCTGTTATAAATTCTTACACCATTTATATGCACCTGCCTGCATTTGAGAATGCGAAAACAATGGTAAGCGCTGGCCGTAAGGAATACGTCGCGCACAAAAAAATTATTACATTGAGAAAAGATGATCAAATGCGGACGGTCAAAGT
The DNA here is from genome assembly GCA_051959055.1 of Ginsengibacter sp. Taxonomy (GTDB): domain Bacteria; phylum Bacteroidota; class Bacteroidia; order Chitinophagales; family Chitinophagaceae; genus Ginsengibacter. Next base: position 1,400 of record JBQCFO010000059.1, read on the forward strand.
TTCCGCCGATACCCCTCTGGCCAGGCCCGGTATTATCTCCTTTACCGTTGTAAAAAGCAAGGCCGTTGCCGTCAATAGTTCCTGTCCCTTCAATAGAAATATTTTCCGCATTTACCGCATACAGAAACACAATATTTCCGTTGCCCGCCGGCACACCATTGCCGGCTGTATAATCTTTCCTATCCGGGCTTCCCAATAGCTTTCCATTTGCCGATAAGTGAATCGTTACATTCGATTTTAATTCAATCGTGCCTGAAAGAAAATTGCCTGAAGGAAATATTACGATTCCTCCCTTATCCTTAAAACATGCATCAATAGCAGATTGAATGGCCAATGTATCCAAAGTTTTTCCATCGCCTTTAGCACCGAAATCCTTTACATTATATATTCGTGCCCCCGACAACTTGTCTTCTGGTTTATCTTTTTTGGGGGATCCCAAAGCGTTAGCGCCTATCATTCCTGCACCAACTGTGGCGAGTGCCGGAAGACTAACGCGACCCAGCCATTGTCTCCGTGATAATGACGGAATATCGTTTTCAACAGATGTATCCGTTTGATTTTTTTTGGCAAAATGCAATTCTTTCATAGCTTGTTTTAAATAAATTATTGATGAAGAAAATGTTTTGAAAAATGCTTTAAATACATTTCAAAAATCCAAATCGTTGCCTGGCGAATCGTGCCACAATGTATCTTAAAACCGACTCCAGTAAAAGAACTAATAACCCGAATTCTTATGCTGATATTTTAAATCAATGCATAAAAAAAGTTCAGGCAATCTTTCCATAGAATTTGCTTTGAAATCTTTTGTTTTTATACAATTGGATCGAACCATACTATAATATTCCTATATAAAATTGATATTTGAAACGCTTTGCCAGAATAGCTGAATGATTTGCTAATGAATGAAAATAAAATCTCTAAAAATCTTCTTCAATTGCGAGGGTAAAACAGATTTTGATTTATCCGGATCAAACCATTAAAAATTGACAGATTTATCAAATAAAATAACATATCAGCAAGAACTAAAATCTTAATTAATGAAATTATCGCTTTATACTTTAAAGAATATTCCCGCAGACCTGGTAGCACTTCCAAAAGCGGAGATATTTGATTTGCCGGAAAGAGTTTTGCAATTTGGTACGGGAAGATTGCTTCGCGGTTTGCCTGATTATTTTATCGATAAGGCAAACAGGCAAGGTATATTTAATGGCAGAATCGTTGTTGTTAAAACTACCTCAAAAGGAGATTCTAAAGCCTTTGAAAAGCAGGATTGCCTGTACACAATATGCGAACGCGGTATTGAGAACGGGGAAAAGGTTGAAGACAATATTATATCTTCTGCGATAAGCCGGGTTTTGATTGCCAATGATGAATGGGAGCATGTATTGAAGTGCGCCCACAATGAGCATTTGGATGTAATTATTTCCAATACAACAGAAGTAGGGATCCGTCAAATAGACGAGAATGTGCACCGATATCCGCCGGTTTCTTTTCCGGGAAAATTACTTTCCTTTTTGTATGAAAGATTTACCGCTTTTAATGGCAGCAGAGAAAGCGGGCTGGTAATAGTGCCTACAGAATTGATTCCTGATAATGGCAAAAAGCTGGAAGCCATTGTTTTCGAGCTCGCTTATTTGAATGGTTTGGAAGATGAGTTTATGGAATGGCTTGAAGAAAGTAATTATTTTTGTAATTCATTAGTAGACCGGATCGTTACCGGGATGCCAGATGAAGAAATCAGGACTGCGATTGAAGATGAATTAGAGTACAAAGATGACCTGTTAACAGTAACTGAAGTATATAGGTTGTGGGCTATTGAGGGAAATGATGAGGTCAGAAAAATTCTCTCCTTTTGCGAGGCTGATGAAGGAGTGATTATTGAAAAAAGTATAGAACTTCATCGGGAATTAAAACTCCGGTTGTTGAATGGAACACATACTTTATTTTGCGGTGTAGCTTTTTTAGCTGGTTATGAAACAGTAAGGCACTCTATGGAAAGTGACATCATGTCAACCTTGATTATTGACCTTATGAATAATGAAATCAGTCCTTCTATTCCCTATAAAATTGACGATTCCATCAAACAGCTTTTCATTTCAAAAGTTCTTGATCGCTTCCGCAACCCTCATATCAACCATTACTGGCGGAATATTACCTTTAATTACACTTCCAACATGAAGACCCGTTGTATTCCTCTTCTTCTGAATTATTATAAGATAAATAATAGTGTTCCAAAATTATTTTCGTTTGGATTTGCGGCCTACGTGTTTTTTATGAAAGCAACAAAGCGAAGCAGGAGTGATTTTTTTGGTGAATTTGATAATGCATCTTACCTGATAGATGATGAAATGGCTGAGTATTATTATCATTTATGGAAGAGCAATTCTCCAGGTACTATAGTGAGGGAGGTTTTTGAAAATGTGAATTTATGGGATGCAGATCTGATTCTTCTTCCGGGATTTGAAAATGCGGTAACTGATTACCTGATTTTAATTTGTGAAAATGGAATGGCTTCTGCTCTGGAAATTTTTTTTTCAAGCGAAATTATTGGCAAGTCATAAGAGCATGTATATAGGTCGCTTAAATAAATAAATGAGGGAATGCAAGACCGATTCAGATAAAAGACATCCTAACACATTACAGACGATTCTGTATGCCATTATATTTTTGGGCAATTGAACCGATAAGTTTGGTACTAAATATAATTTTCAAGAAGGTCATTAAATTTAAAGATTAATAAATCAACATGAAATTTGAATACAATCCAAAATATCCTTCCAGAGAAGATTTGATAAAAAAAGCAAAAAGCAGAATTCCACGGTTTGCTTTTGAATATCTGGATGGTGGCTGCAATGAAGAAGTAAATCTTCATAAAAACACTGCTGAAATCCGTAAAGTGGAATTGATGCCTCAATATCTTTCAGAGCATAAAGGTTCTGATATGAGCACTGAATTATTCGGGCATATTTATGATGCGCCTTTTGGAATTGCACCGGTTGGTTTGCAGGGGTTGATATGGCCCAATTCTCCTGAAATACTTGCCAAAGCTGCATTTGAACATAACATCCCATTTGTATTAAGTACGGTGAGCACAAGTTCCATCGAACGAATCAGTGAGATTACCGAAGGAAGAGCATGGTTTCAACTGTACCACCCTGCTGAGGATTCATTGCGCGATAAAATAATAAAACGGGCGGCAGAACATTGCCCGGTACTTGTTATCCTAAGCGATGTACCTTCATTTGGTTACCGTTCCAAAGAAATAAAAAATGGTTTGGCTATGCCACCAAGAATGACATTAAACAATATCCTGCAAATAATGGGAAAACCAAATTGGGCGCTGAAAACACTGGCTCATGGACAACCTTCATTCCAGGTCTTAAAACCATATATGCCAAAAGGGATGAATATGCATCATCTTGGTTTGTTCATGAATAAAACATTTGATGGCCGATTGAATGAAGCAAAGGTTTCTGCTATCCGCGAAATGTGGAAAGGAAAATTAGTACTAAAGGGAATCGTAAATGAATCAGATGTTGAAAAATCCATCAGGTTAGGAATAGATGGAATCATCGTTTCCAATCATGGAGGAAGGCAATTGGATGCTGGTCAATCAACCATTCATTCCTTAAAACCAATCGTAGAAAAGTATAAGGGAAAAATAAAAATAATGATGGACAGCGGTTTACGTTCCGGCCCTGACATAGCAAGGGCGCTTGCCTGCGGAGCAGAATTTACATTTCTTGGAAGATCTTTTATGTATGGTGCGGCCGCATTGGGCGATGAAGGCGGCAACCATACCATCACTATTTTAAAAAGACAATTGCAGCAGGTAATGGATCAGGTTTGTTGCGAGAGAATAGGGGATTTAAAAAATTTCTTAATTAAAGAATAGTTGCAAAAACGAACAGTGATCACATTGGTACTCGGTTTTCAGGTGATTAGAGCTGCAATAAAGTAATTGCCCTTTTGGTTTTCCCGGGTAAAAATCAAAAGCATTCTTTATAAAATCTTTATATCATTATTATTACTTTTATAGACAAATAATGTAAATAAGTGAAACTGTTTAGTACCCGGAAATTACCAACCAAAACGCAATACTTTTTAAGTTTCTTGCTGGTGATTGCGGTTGCGCTGATTTGTTTTTCTTTCAACGATTTTATCGGTTACAAAATAGTAGCGTTGATACTGCTGATGACGGTATCTGCAGCTGCTATGCTTTTTGAAATTATGCCTGTATTGCTGGCAGCTGTTTCAAGTGCGGTTATTTGGAATGTTTTCTTTATTCCGCCATTATATTCATTTCAAATCAGTAATACTGAAGATTTACTGATGTTCCTGATGTATTTCATTATTGCATTGGTAAATGTGGTTTTGACATTCAAAATCCGCCAAGCGGAAAAAAAGGCAAGGAATAAAGAAGAAAAGGAAAAAGAATTAAAACTGTATAACGCGTTGCTTAGTTCGCTTTCGCACGAATTGCGAACGCCCATAGCCACGATACTTGGTTCTGTAGAGATGCTGAAAGATGATAAAGATAAACTTTCTGCCAGGAGCCAAAAAGAGTTATTGGATGAAATAAGTATAGCGGGTAACCGCCTGAACCGGCAGGTTGAGAATATCCTTAACATGAGCAGGCTTGAAAGTGGAATGTTGAAACCTAAATCAGATTGGACGGATATAAATGAACTTATTAATTCTACTATTCAAAAGATTTTTCCGGTTGATGGTCATGAATTTATTTTTCAAAACAATAATAGTTTGCCATTCTTCAAATTAGACAGCGGTTTGACTGAACAAATATTATATAACCTGCTGCATAACGCCATTCAATACACTCCTTCAAACACAAAGGTCGAAATTGATGTAAAACATCAATCTGAATCTTGTGTAATTACGGTTTCCGACAACGGAAATGGTTTTCCTGAAAAGGAAATCGCATTAGTGTTTGATAAATTTTACCGTTTGCCGCATACAAAAACAGGAGGAAGCGGTTTGGGACTTTCCATAGTAAAAGGATTTACAGAAGCCCAAAACGGAATCGTAAAACTGGAAAATAATGAACAGGGAGGAGCAAAATTCACCATCGGAATTCCTTCCGAAACGTCTTATTTAAATAACCTGAAAAATGAATAAAGCAGAGATTTTGATAATCGATGATGAACCACAAATCCGGAAGTTGCTTGAGATAGCATTGGAAAGTAATGACTATAAAGTATTACAAGCCGCCACAGGAAAAGAAGGTGTAATACAGGCAGCCAGCCATCCACCTGAATTGATTTTACTGGATTTGGGGTTGCCTGATAAAAGTGGTCATGAAGTACTCAAAGAACTTCGTCAATGGTATAATAAAGCAATTATTATTCTCTCTGTGCAAAATGATGAAACCGATATTGTAACCGCATTGGACAACGGTGCAACAGATTATCTGGCCAAGCCGTTTCGAACAGTGGAATTATTAGCACGTATCCGTTCGGCCATTCGCAGAAACCAAACTTCCAACGATACCATTGTTGTTGAGACAGGCGATTTGAATATTGACCTGGTGGCAAGAACGGTTAGAAAAAATAAAATATTGCTGAAACTTACGGCAACAGAATTTAATCTCATTTCCCTTTTTGCAAGGAATGAAGGAAGGGTATTAACGCACCAATTTATTCTGAAAGAAATCTGGGGCATACCTTACCAAACTGAAACCCAATATTTGCGTGTATTTATAGCCTCCCTTCGAAAAAAAATTGAAGACAATCCCAATCAACCCATGCACATTATTACAGAAAGTGGTGTGGGCTACCGTTTTCAATGATCTTTATAAAATTTTAATTTTTACTACATAAATTTAATCTTTTGCTAATAGACTATGGGATTATTTTTGACGGATTAAAATTCCAAGGATGTTATCTAATCAAATAATACATAGTATTGGAGTAGTACTGCTCATCTGTATTTTATTATTTCTGATGATTCTCTCTATTAAAGAAATAGAGGATGATAAATCAATTTAGATCTACTTACTACTGGCAGGTGTCTTTATAAGAATTTTATAAATGCTGCGTAGAGTTTTACATTTTGCCTATAACATTCCTTTCATTTTTGCATTATCAATTCTATGAGGAATGGAAAAATTAAAAAACGGAATTAATGACAAAATAAGTGCCGCCTCCCTGTTGGTCGCACTGGGCATCATTTATGGCGACATTGGCACCAGCCCGTTGTATGTGCTACAAGCAGTAGTGGGAGACAGGCCTGTCTCGGAAATCCTGGTCTATGGCGGTATTTCCTGTGTGCTGTGGACAATCACATTTCTAACCACCTTCAAATACATCTACCTCACTTTAAAAGCTGACAACCATGGGGAAGGAGGTATTTTTTCTCTATACGCTTTAGTTCGCAGATACGGAAAATATATGGTAATACCGACCATTCTTGGTGCTACTACTTTATTAGCAGACGGCATTATTACTCCACCTATTTCAGTAGCTTCGGCTGTAGAAGGGTTGACCATTGTGAAAGGTTTAGAAACTTTGCCAACGGTTCCGGTGGTAATTATCATACTATCCATATTGTTTTTCTTTCAGCGTTTCGGCACCTATAAAGTAGGCAGCGCATTTGGGCCTGCCATGTTGGTTTGGTTTACTTTGCTCGCGACCTTGGGCATATCGCAAATCATAAAACACCCTGCTATCTTCAAAGTCGTTAATCCCGCTTATGCCTATCATTTTTTAGTGGAATATCCGCGTGGATTTTGGTTGTTAGGTGCAGTATTTTTAGCTACAACCGGCGCTGAAGCCCTTTATTCTGACCTTGGGCATTGCGGTAGAAAAAATATTCGTATTACCTGGGTGGGTGTAAAAACAGCTCTGTTGCTGAACTATATGGGACAGGGAGCCTGGATTATGAGTTTGGGTAAAGGAACACTTTTGCACAACCGCAACCCATTTTATGAAATGATGCCGCATTGGTTTTTAATACCCGGAATTATTATTGCCACGATTGCAGCCATTATTGCTTCGCAAGCAATGATTAGCGGAAGTTATACATTGGTGAACGAAGCCATGAACCTGAATTTCTGGCCACGTATTGCCGTAAGGCAGCCCACCGATTTAAAAGGACAAATCTACATTCCCAGCGTAAATAATATTTTGTGGACAGGTTGCATATTAATGATTTTATATTTTCAATCATCCACAAACATGGAAGCCGCTTATGGTTTTGGCATTACGATTACTATGCTCATGACCACATTTTTGTTGATGCATTATCTCTTTTATAAATTAAAATGGAATAAGTTTTTAGTATTTGCATTACTGATACTTTTCGGCACAATAGAGATTTCGTTTTTAATTGCTAACATAGTAAAAATAGAAGAACGTTGGAAGTTTCTGTTTTTTGAGCTTGGCATTTTTACCACAATGTATGTTTGGTATTATGCGAGAAAAGTTACCAACCGGCTTACCAAATTTGTGGATCTGGGTAAATATGCAAATCAACTTAAAAAATTAAGTGAAGATACCCAAATTCCGAAGTATTCAACACAAGTAATTTACCTGACAAAAGCCAATCAACGGCATAACATTGAAGAAAAAATTATTCAATCGATTTTTTATAAAAGACCGAAAAGGGCGGATGTATATTGGTTTCTTCATATCAACAGAACGGAAGAGCCTTATACACTTTCGTATAGTGTTTCAGAATTGGTTGAGGACAAGGTGATAAAAGTGAATATAAATGTAGGTTTTCGTATTCAGCCGAGAACTGAGTTGTATTTTAAAAAAATTGTTCAGGAGCTTATCCGCAACAAAGAACTGAATTTGGATACGCGCCCCGATGGCTCTACGATTTACAACAGTGAACCGGATTTCAAATTTGTAGTGATTGAAAAATTTCTTTCGGTGGAAAATGAATTTTCTCTTAGGGAAGGATTGTTACTTAAGACTTATTTCTTTCTGAAACACTTAGGACAAAGCGATGCAACGGCATTTGGATTAGATAAAAGTGACGTGGCGATTGAACAAATTCCTTTGGTATATCAGTCAGTTTCAAACCTGGCATTAAAACGCGAAGAGAAAGAGATCGTAATGGTTTAGATTGTAACGGAAAATCGGGGATGAAGCACTTAAGTGGTGCTCTTGAAATACCCGAATGAAATCCGGATAAACATGCTGAAATGTTTAAATAGACTAAGGAGTGTATATTACAGGATTTTGTAGCCGAACCTTTTGAGATTTCCGGTTTATTAATACAATAAACAGCTGGAAGCCTGATCTTCAATTGAAAAAGGTGGATATGAACTATTTACTAATCCTGTTCTTGTAGAAAATACATGGTATAAGTCAGCCATCAGACAAAAAGCTGGTCGTATAATTGCGGCAGAAATGAAAAGGAAGTAATATTTGAGCCAGTACAAAGTAGTATAAACAATACTATTGATGAAGCATATAACAAAAAATATAGTAAAAGCTCATATTCAATTATCATAATTCCTACAATGTAATAAAAATTGAAATATGATTTTAGAAGAAAATTATACGCTATCAAATGGCGTTAAAATTCCAAAATTGGGTCTTGGAACCTGGTTTATAACTGACAAAGAAGTTGTACAGGCAGTGAAGGATGCTGCAAAAATTGGCTACAGGCTTGTTGATACAGCGCAGGCATACAAGAATGAAGCTGGAGTTGGTGAGGGGATTAAAACCTGTGGTGTAAACAGAGAAGCTATGTTTGTAACGACAAAGCTTGCCGCTGAAGTGAAGTCCTATAAAGAAGCGGTTGCTTCAATTGATGCTTCGCTTAATAGATTAGCGCTTGAATATATTGACATGATGATTATTCACAGCCCGAAACCCTGGGCGAAGTTCAGTGAAAATGAACCGTACTTCGAAGGAAACCGTGAAGCATGGCGGGCTCTTGAAGAAGCTTATAAAGCTGGAAAACTTTTTGCCATTGGTCTTTCAAACTTTGAAAAAAGAGACATTGATAATATCCTTAATTCCTGCTCTGTAAAACCAATGGTCAATCAGATTTTGGTGCATATCAGTAATACGCCCAAAGAGCTGATTGAATACAGCCAGGAGAAAGGAATCCTCGTGGAGGCGTATTCTCCAATTGGCCACGGAGAATTACTAAAAAATCAGGAGGTGAAAAAATTGGCTGATAAATACGATGTTTCAGTGGCTCAGTTAAGTATCCGTTACTGCCTGCAACTTGATTTACTTCCATTACCAAAGACCGCAAACCTGGAGCACATGAAAACCAATGCAGAAGTCGATTTTGTTATTTCTGAAGAAGACATGGAGTTGTTGAAAAATATGAAGAAAATTGAAGATTATGGAGAGTCAAGCAAATTTCCTGTATTTGGAGGCAGATGAGGCTAAAATTAAATCTCAATATCCTGAAGCATCGAAAAAGTCACAGGAAATGTCACTTATTCCATTATTAATGAAAAGTTGTGGAGCAAAAAACGGTAGTTTATTTTCTTTTTTCATTTTATTTTTAAATTCATTTTTTTTTATTCTGACACTTTCCTTCGGCATCAGATAATGCAATGGAGATAAAAACAAAAAAGACGTTTTTTGTTGGTTTACTGAAATTTTCATTTATCCGGAATTCAAGGGTAGGTAATGTGATTATCAGATTAAAAAATGTTATGAAAACACGTTGGTTTTTTAGAGAAAGAAATATTGTATAAATGAATAAATTGTATATTCGGTTTCTTATTTTCTAAAAAAAATTCATGCGCAACTGGCAAATAAAAACCTCCCTCTTTCTTAATTATTTTGTTTTTGCCATTCTGCTCAACAGTGTAGGCACTGTTATTTTGCAGGTGCAGAATAATTATGGAATTACCCAGGGGGCAGCCAGCATTTTAGAAGCTTTTAAAGATCTCAGTATTGCCATTGCTTCATTCCTTGTGGCTTCTTATATCACCCGCATTGGTTACAAACGCTCGATGTTGCTGGCTTTGGCATTTGTGATCATCGCATGCCTGATGATGCCGTTGGTTGGCGGCTTTGCCATGACAAAAGTTTTGTTTGCTATTACCGGTGTTAGTTTTGCTTTGATAAAAGTGTCAGTATATGCAACTATTGGGCTTGTAACCTCCAATAAAAAAGATCATGCAAGTTTCATGAATTTTATTGAATCTTTTTTTATGGTCGGTATCCTGTCGGGATATTTTATCTTCAGCGCATTTGTTGATAACAAAAACCCCGCTTCCACTTCCTGGCTGAATGTTTATTATCTGCTGGCGGCAATTTCGGCGCTTGCTTTTATATTATTGCTCACCGCACCGCTGGATGAATCTTCTGTAAAAGAAGCCGAAGTGAAATCCTTTTTAAAAGATTTTGGAGATATGATCAAACTGGCCATTCGGCCATTGGTTTTGATATTTATCGTCAGCGCATTTTTTTATGTATTGATCGAGCAAAGTATTATGAGCTGGCTTCCTACATTCAACAGCCAGGTTTTGCATCTTTCCACAAGACTCAGCATCCAGATGGCAAGTATTCTAGCTATTTCTACGGCGATCGGTAGATTTATTGCGGGTTTTGTTTTAAGAAAAATTCATTGGTTAAAAGTAATCATAGCCTGCCTTTTACTTGCTGCAGTTTTGGTGATACTCGTGGTTCCTCTCGCTTCAAAAATTCATATTACTTCAATAGAAAGCTGGCTCAATGCTCCTTTTGTCGCTTATATCTTCCCCCTGATTGGATTGTTTCTCGCCCCCGTTTATCCTGCAATTAACTCCGTTATTTTAAG
>JBQCFO010000060.1:0-8661 GCA_051959055.1 Ginsengibacter sp.
TAAAGAAAATATCCTTCAGCAAACAAACTAATAATGCATATTCCTGTTTTTATTTTTTTGTACTTTATCAAATTAAAATGATTTTGTGTTATGGGCTAGCGTTTAACTGCAGAAAGTTTTTGTATTCAAATCATTCTTTTAAAGATTTGTAGCACGGTTCACATAACTGTAGATGTTTGAAATGATATTTTTATAACGAAAAACGCTGTCATAATTTTTATCCAGCAAAAATGTTATCCATTTATCGGAGGTGAAAATAGCAGTTCCTTGCACATACAATTCAGATGTCAGAATCATGACATCTTCTTTTATTTTTGTGAAAAAATTTGGAGAAATAACTTTAAATATTTAGGTTTGCGCAATAGAAACCAGAGGATCCAACCCGACGAAAAGACTTTTACACATTGCCTGTTTACCCTGATCCCGTTCCTAAAAAAAATCCTAAGATTCACAATAAATTAACTGTATATCTGTTATACAGGAGTTATAAAAATTGATTATGACCAGATTTTTTTTAGGCTTTTTCTGTTTATTATTTGCAGTACTACTTTTTACCTATTTTACCAATACCAAAAAAGTAGTTTATTTTAATAATGTTGCCGATGCTACTTTTGCCGGTTCCAATTCGGAAAAACAAACTCCTATTGAACCTAATGATATTCTCAGTATCACAATAAGCAGCGCAAATGCAGAGGCATCTATACCATTCAACTTGCAGAACAATAATATCAGCAGGGCTACAACTGTTACGGGTAGTAATACAGAATCAGGAGGTTATCTGGTAAATGCCGATGGAACGATAGATTTACCAATACTTGGGGCTGTTAAAGCGGCCGGTCTTACAAAAGAGCAGTTAAAGAACAACATCACGAATCTGATTTTATCGCAAAAACTTCTCGTAAATCCGATTGTGGATATCCGTTACCTGAATTATGAAGTAACGGTTTTGGGAGAAGTTGCGAGACCTACAGTAATTACCGTTCCAAATGAAAAGATTTCTTTGCTCAAAGCCATCGGTTTGGCAGGAGATTTGACTATATATGGGAAAAGAACTAACGTTTTACTGATAAGAGAAGAGAATGGAAAAAAAATGACGAGACATATTGATTTGACGTCCAGCAATTTCTTTAATTCTCCTTACTATTATCTGCAACCAAATGATGTAGTATATGTGGAACCGAATAAAACAAAAATAGCTACCTCCGGAAGATCGCAGCAATTATTGCCGATTTTATTTAGTGCTTTATCTGTAGTAGCAATTGTTTTAGACAGGATATTAAGATATCCATAATAATTTTAATATGCAACCTGCAAAAAATAGAATGCCTGAGGAGAATAGTGATAGCATGATACAACAGATTGTGTCAAAATATGTTCCTTATTGGCCACTTTTTGTTTTAGCAATTATTATTGCCTCTGGCTTGGCATATTTTTATCTAAGGTCGGCGACTCCTATTTATCAGGCTACAGCAACAATTATTATCAAAGATGAAAAGAAGGGAAATGAAGAATCGAAACTGGTAGAATCCCTGGATCAAATCTCTTCTAAAAAAATAGTTGAAAATGAAGTAGAGATCATACAGTCGCGCAAATTAATGGAAGACGTAGTGAGAGATCTTGCATTGTATGCACCCATTTATGAAAAAGGAGATGTCCGTACTGCTTTAGCTTATACCACTTCTCCGGTTACTGTTACTGCGCCTAATCCGGATTCGTTGCCGGATGTTCCAAAAATTGATTTGAATTACGATTCTGCAAAACAGGAAGTTATTTTAAATAATAAATACCAATATCCACTTAATGAAGTCGTTTCTACTCCTTATGGACAATTAAGATTTACACCTAATAAATATTATACAAGGACAGATGCACCTCATGGACAGTTATTTTTCTACCTGTCAACTCCTAAATCAATAGCACCTTCTTTTTTAGGCGGTTTGAAGGCGGAACCTGCCAGTAAAGCATCTTCTATTGTAAATTTAAGTTATACTGATGTAAGTCCTCTACGCGCAGAAAACATTTTAAATCAATTAATCAGGGCTTATCAGCAATCTGCTAATGAAGAAAAAGATGCCCTGGCAAGCAATACACTCACTTTTGTTAGTAACCGTTTAGCGCTTGTATCTCATGATCTTGATTCTATTGAGAAAAAAATCCAACAATTCAAATCAGGAAACCGTGCGGTTGATATCAGTACACAAGGAACATTGTTTTTACAAAATGTGAGCGCCAATGATCAAAAGCTTGGCGATGTAAATACACAACTTGCCGTTTTAGATAAAGTGGATGAATTTGTAAAATCGAATAACAACAGCAAAGCAGGAATTGTTCCTTCCACCTTGGGTGTAAGTGATCCGATGCTAAATCAATTAATTGACAAACTATACACTTCTGAACTTGAATACGATAATCTAAAGAAAACAGTGGGTGAGAATAATCCAAGTCTTATCGCTATTCAGGATAGAATTAACAAATTAAAGCCGAGTATCCTTAGTAATATCAAAAGCCAGAGGCAGAGTTTGGAAGCAACAAAGCAAAACATTACTGCAACAAACGGCGCTTATAATTCTGTTCTGCAGGCAGTGCCCCAAAAAGAACGGGAACTTCTGGATATCAGCAGGGAACAACAAATAAAAAGCAATCTTTATTCTTTCCTTTTGCAAAAAAGAGAAGAAAGTGAAATAGCGTATGCTTCTGCAGTTTCAAACAGCAGGGTAGTTGATTATGCACAAGCAAGTCCTAATCCTGTTGCCCCCAATGGAAAAATGATATATATTACAAACATATTTCTATTTTTAGGGCTATGTATTGCAATTATATTCATTAAAGAATACCTTACAGGCAAAGTTCTTTACCGCCATGAAATAGAGAAACTTACTTCTATCCCTATTATTGGTGAACTAGCCTTTGACAAGTCAAAAGATAAAATTGTAATAGAAAAAGGAACGCGAAGCTTTGTTGCTGAAGAATTCAGAAAGTTACGTATATCCTTATCATTTTTAGGAATCAATTCTTCACATAAAAAAATACTCGTTACTTCTAGTATTTCCGGTGAAGGAAAAAGCTTTATTTCTGCAAATCTTTCTGTAAGTATTGCACTTACAGGTAAGAAAGTTGTATTAGTAGATATGGACCTGAATAATCCAACTCTGGATAAAATATTGAATATTCCAAGGGAAGAAGGTGTTACCGAATTTTTAGAAGGCGAAAAAGATCCAGAGGAGATTATTAAACATGTAGAAGGGCATGAGAATCTATTTTTTATATCTGCTGGCACTTTGCTTCCCGAAAATCCTTCGGAACTCTTGTCCAATGGCAAAGTGAATGAATTAATTAATTATTTAGAGAATATCTTTGACATGGTAATTATTGATACATCGCCGATGGTGCTTGTAACCGATGGTTACCTGTTAACTGGTTTGTGTGATGCTACTTTATATGTTATCCGGCATCATTATACACCAAAAATTGTGATAAAAAGAATTGACGAAAATATTCATATCAATCCTATAAATAACCCTGCGATTATATTTAATGGTGTTAAAATGAGAGGCTTCTTCAAAAACAATTATGGCTACGGCTATGATTACGTTTATGGAAATAAAGACAGAAAAAAAACTGAGAAGAAGCCTGTAGGAAAATACTAAAAATCCTTTTTTATGAAAAATGATAGAACCTGGATACATTAAGATGTAACTGAGGGCGGCGAAGCCATGTTCTTCTTATAGTATTCTAAATATCAATCCTTTGAATTGCTGCAAATTTAATTTTCAAAAAAACAAATTATGCAGAAGAATTGGTATATCATTTACACAAAAGCCCGATGCGAAAAAAAAGTAGCATCCAGTATTACAAGAAAAAAAATTGAAAACTTTTTTCCTTTGAATTCAATACAAACTACATCCGGGCGTAAAAGAAAGACGATACAGGTTCCGTTGTTTGAAAGTTATGTATTTGCAAACTTACAGGAGAATGAAATCGACAAAGTAAAAACCATTGACGGCGTTTTGAATATTGTTTATTGGAAGGGAACCCCTGCTATTATAAATGAAGATGAAATTATAGTGATGAAGAATTTTATTTCAGAATACCATGACATAAAACTTGAAAAAACGATAGTAAGCAAAAGCGCTGGGGCAAGGATGATTGATAACGCAAAGTATACAATCGATGGAAATCTTTTAACCATAAAAAATACTGCTATAAAGGCCAATCTTCCTTCGATTGGTTTTACTTTGGTTGCCACAGTCAACATTCACAATGCATTAAATCCTGAAGTTTCTTTTGGCAAAAAAGATTTATTACTTCAGTAAAAACAGAAATAAACTGTATTTCTGTTTTTATTAATCAAACCAAGGAACGTCTCTTACATAGGAATGACAACGCTTACCCTAACCTGCTAGTTGTCTTCGAAAGTGTAACCCCATTAATCATTCCCAAATCATAGTCATTAAAAATGAAGTCAGCGCTAATAACCGGTATAACCGGGCAAGACGGGGCGTATCTTGCCGAATTGCTATTATCAAAAGGATACCTGGTACATGGAGTTAAAAGAAGGTCGTCGCTCATAAACACTTACCGCATTGATCATTTGTATGTGGATCCACACGAGAACCATGCGAATTTCAAATTGCATTATGGAGATATGACTGATAGTACCAATCTTATCCGCATCGTACAGGAAACGCAGCCTGATGAGATTTATAACCTTGCTGCAATGAGTCATGTAAAAGTGAGTTTTGACAACCCGGAATATACCGCCAACGCCGATGGAGTTGGTACCCTGCGCTTATTAGAAGCCATTCGGATTTTAGGCATGGAGAAAAAAACAAAAATCTACCAGGCGTCTACTTCTGAATTGTATGGATTAGTTCAGGAAGTCCCACAAAAAGAAACAACGCCATTTTATCCGAGAAGCCCTTATGGCGTTGCTAAATTATATGCCTACTGGATTATGGTAAATTATCGCGAAGCATATAATATGTTTGCGTGCAATGGAATTCTTTTTAATCATGAAAGCCCTTTGCGTGGAGAAACATTCGTAACACGAAAAATTACCAGGGCAGTAGCTGCTATCGCTCAAGGATTGCAGGATTGTTTATTCCTTGGAAATTTAAATGCACAACGCGACTGGGGTCATGCGAAAGATTATGTAGAAGCGATGTGGCTGATATTGCAGCAGGAACAGCCGGAAGATTTTGTAATAGCAACTGGCAAAACAACTACTGTAAGAGATTTTGCAAAAGCTGCATTTGAAGAAGCAGGAATAGAAATCGTATTTGAAGGAAAAGGAAAAGAAGAAAAAGGAATTGTAAAATGCTGTAAAAATGAGAAGTACCAGCTGGCAGTTGGAAAGGAAGTGATTGCCATTGATCCGGAATATTTCCGTCCTACAGAAGTTGACTTATTAATTGGAGATGCAACCAAAGCAAAAGAAAAATTGGGCTGGCAGCCAAAATATACACTCTCAGAAATGATAAAAGAAATGGTGCTCAGTGATTTGGAAACGTATAGGATGAGCCTGGAGAGAAAATATTTTATGTAAGTGTGATAACAATCAAAAAACAGTTTGAGACCTAGTTTAAAGTCCAAGTTATAAATGATGATTGAAAAAACAAATGAATTCGATCTGGTAATAGAGCCTGGCCGTTCGGAAAAAAATTATTGGAACGACCTATGGCGTTTTCGCGAATTATTCTTGTTTATGGCATGGCGGGATATACTTGTGCGCTATAAGCAAACCGCCATAGGGCTTGCATGGAGCATCATACGTCCTGTTTTAACGATGATAGTTTTTACTGTAGTTTTCGGACGATTAGCAAAATTACCTTCTGAGGGTGTACCTTACCCAATTTTGGTATTTGCGGCACTTCTCCCATGGCAATTCTTCTCTACTTCGTTTAGTGATGCCAGTGCGTCATTAATCGGGAACTCAACGATGCTTACAAAAATATATTTCCCCCGATTAATAATTCCGGTTAGTACCATAATCGTGAATCTGATAGACTTTCTTATTTCATTTATTATTTTGATAGGAATGATGATTTGGTACAATTTCGTTCCTGGCTGGACAATTCTTTTCCTGCCCTTTTTTCTTTTTCTTGCATTTATTGCCAGTTTAAGCGCTGGTTTGTACGTAGCTGCTTTAAATGTTAAATATAGGGATTTTAAGTATATTGTTCCTTTTGTCGTCCAATTTGGTTTATATATATCCCCTGTTGGCTTTAGCAGTAGTATAGTCCATGGAAAATGGTGGAAATTGCTATACTCCTTAAATCCAATGGTTGGTATTATTGACGGTTTCCGGTGGTCAATATTGGGTGGTGATAACCAGCTATATATTCCCAGCTTGTTGCTTTCTATTGGAATAATTTCTTTAATGCTGATTTTTAGTATTCGATATTTCAGGAAAACGGAAAAAACATTCGCTGACATAATTTAAAATTAAAAATGCCTGTAGCAATAAAAGTTGAGAATTTAAGTAAAAGTTATATTCTGAAGCATAGCGGAGAAGGTTATATTTCACTAAGAGAAACGATTACTAAAAAAGTTCAAAAAGCCTTTCAGCAAACAAAAAAAATTGTAGCAACAAACAATATTGAAAAAGCTCCAAGAAAGGAAGAATTCTGGGCTTTGCATGATGTAACTTTTGAAGCTCAACAAGGGGACCGCATAGGAATTATTGGTCGAAATGGAGCGGGAAAATCGACTTTATTAAAATTGTTGAGTAGAATTACAGAGCCGACGAGTGGCCGCATATCAACCAAAGGTAGAATTGCCAGTTTGCTTGAAGTTGGCACTGGCTTTCATCCTGAATTAACAGGGCGGGAGAATATTTATCTAAATGGTGCTTTATTAGGGATGCATCGGGCGGAAATTAAAAAGAAATTCGATGAAATTGTCAATTTTTCGGAGGTTGAGAAATTTTTGGACACTCCGGTTAAGCGATACTCTAGTGGTATGTATGTTAGACTGGCGTTTGCTGTTGCGGCTCATTTAGAATCTGAAATACTCATTGTAGATGAAGTTCTGGCAGTAGGAGATCTCCAGTTTCAGAAAAAATGCCTGGGCAAAATGGAAGATGTTTCTCAATCTGAGGGCAGAACAGTTTTATTTGTTAGTCACAACATGGGAACAATAAATCAGTTATGTAATAAATCCATTTTATTAAAGAGTGGAAAAATCACTGATATCGGACAAACTCCGGATATTGTAAGGAAATATATGAAATCAGGTACAGTAAACGGACAAATAAGTAAGGATTCTGTTTTTGGCACTCTGGTTCCATTTATTGAATTCTTACAAGTATCGATTAACGGTATTAGCAGTAATGATATTTACATTTCGCCTTCTTCTGATCTTAACATCACTATCAAAGGAAATTGCAAAAGCGATTTGGATTATTTTAGAAGTGGAATAACCATCTTAAAAGATGGTGTAAAATTGTTTTCTTTTCATAATTATGAAGAACCAGTTCCTATTAAGAAAGGAAGATTTATAGCTGAATTCATCATTCCAGGATACTTTCTTAGGCCAGGTGATTATACTCTTTCGATCTTTGGACATGACAATGGAAATTTAAGGAAAGGAACTGAGTGGATTTATGGGAATGAAATTTTGATTTTTTCCATAATGGAAGAATGGGATTCTATTAACGATTCTAATAACGAAGGAATCGTTAATGTCCAACAACTCATTAGCAGATGAAAATAATATTTGTTACCACATATGATGCCCGGGATATCAGAAACTGGTCAGGAATTCCATATTATTTGGGAAAAGCATTTCTTAATGCCGGTATTGAAGTGGAATTTATCTGTGACCTAAAATCATTACCCGGTAACAATTTTAAATTTCGTCTAAAAAACTTTATTTATAATAAACTGTTTAAAAAAAAACTGGGGAATTATATCAGTTTCTATGAACCGAAAAATTTAAAATTTATTGCAAACCAAGTGAGTGAGAAGATTCATGGAATTGAAGGAGGCCTAATTTTTAGCCCGGGAACAATACCAATAGCGTATTTAGATACAGATAAACCAATTGCTTTTTGGACAGATGCCACGTTTGCTGTTATGGAAAATTACTATCATGATTTTAATGGTTTATGCAAAAGAACAGCAAAAAATTGTCACTCCTATGAAAAGAACGCACTTAAAAGAAGCAGTTTGGCAATTTACTCATCTGAATGGGCAGCAAACTCTTCAATAAAAGATTACGGCGCTGACCCTAATAAGGTAAAAATCTTACCATTTGGCTCCAATGTCGATCTTAAAAGAACTGTAAGCGATATTGTAGAAAATAATAATAAAAAATCCAAAAGCATTTGTAAATTACTGTTTATAGGACAAAACTGGTAAAGAAAAGGAGGAGAAACGGCCGTTAATGTGGTTAAATATTTAAATGAAAAATATGTTAAAACAGAATTAACTATTGTAGGCTGCAGCCCACCTGAAAGGGTGAGTTTACCTGATTTCGTTCATGTTCATGGATTTATTGATAAATCAAAGAAAGAAGGAAAAAATTTAATTAACAAATTATATTCTGAAAATCACTTCTTTATTCTGCCGACTATTGCAGAATGCACCCCGGTTGTTTTTTCTGAAGCAAATTCATTCGGACTACCGGTGATTACAACAAATACAGGCGGAATCAGTTCCA
>JBQCFO010000061.1:0-2876 GCA_051959055.1 Ginsengibacter sp.
GTAATCGGTAAATAATTTCCTAACTCCCGCTTCCAGGCCTACATTCATTTTCTCTGTAAGAGATAATTTCACACCAAAGCCTACCGGGACCGCTAATTGGGTAAGGCTGTATTCATTTCTTCCAGGTACGTATCCTTCTCCTTCGGTACCAAGAGGATGCAGGTAATATTTTTTGCCCGTACTGTCGAAAGTGTATGGATTGAAATGATAAACTGCAAGCCCAATAAAACCATAAGGAGTAAGCGGATGCTCGCCTAATGGTGAAAAGAAATATTGCACGTTAACGGAAAATTCAGCAATATTTGTCCAAAAACTCAAATTTCTTGCGGCATTTCTTCCTTTACTGTCTTCTGCAGATACTTTTCCAAGTGTGAAGGAAGTTCTGATAGAAACCTGCTTCGTTACGTCAAATGATAATCCCGCACCGCCTGCAAGATGAGATTGGCTGAAAGTAAATCGCTTTTCCTGGAGGTCGCCACTATAATTGGATGTGCCCAAAAAAAAGTTTACATGAACACCTTGCGCACTTTGAGAATATGTTACCAGTGCACACAAACTAAATGAAAGAGCAAGAAGTATCGTTTTCATGTACGGTTTTTGAATGCGAAATTTAAAAAGTTTCAATAAAAGAACAATAAAATGATTAGAAACCTAATCATACGCCGAATTTTTAGGAAATTATTTTCATTTAAAATTTTTTACTACCATAACAAGTAAATTTCGTGCCATGGATTCGATAAACAGTACATATAGGATCAAGATGCGATTAGGCAGTTGTTAAATTTTCATTTTTTACTCACTCCACACTACTCTTTTCACATAATCGACATAAGAAATAATAATCCTGACCACCTTCTCAGAAACATTCGGCATAGAATAATCATTTACTCTTCTGAAATTCCTTTCAGATCCTCTTTTCTGCGATTGAAGTTGAGCTAATCCCTGCATGATCCTTTCCGGATTTAATCCCACCATCATGACGGATGCTTCCTCCATCGCTTCCGGCCTTTCATGCGCTTCGCGAATGTTAAGCGCGGGAAAATTTAAAATAGATGATTCTTCCGAAATGGTGCCACTATCCGATAAAACAGCAAAAGACTTCATCTGCAATGCATTATAGTCTGTAAACCCAAGTGGTTTTAGAAACTGTATCTCCGGACGCATTTCGATTTTCTTGGAATCGATCATCTTGCGCGTACGCGGATGGGTACTTACAATAATCGGATACTTGTATTTTTCTGCAATTAGATTGAGAGATTCCATTAAACCAGTAAAATTTTTCTCACTGTTTATATTTTCTTCACGATGAGCCGAAACAACGAAAAATTCCTGTTCTTTCAATTTCAATTTACTTAATACCTCTGAAGATTCAATAAAAGCCTGATAATGATTCAGCACTTCAAACATGGGCGAGCCGGTCTTGATGATCCGGTCGGCAGCCATTCCTTCTCTTAATAAATATTCGCGGGCAATATCGCTGTAAGTAAGATTGATATCGGAAATATGGTCAACAATTTTCCGATTGGTTTCTTCAGGCACACGCTGGTCAAAACAACGGTTGCCCGCTTCCATATGGAAAATGGGTATATGCCGCTTCTTTGCCGGAATAGCACAAAGACAACTGTTGGTATCGCCCAAAACGAGAAAGGCATCCGGCTTCTCACTTTCCAAAAGCGGATCAATTTTTATCAATATTTGTCCAACAGTTTCTGCAGCATTCACTCCTGCGGCATTCAGAAAATGATCTGGCTTTCTGATGTGCAGGTCGTCAAAAAATATCTGGTTCAGTTCGTAATCATAATTCTGACCCGTGTGTACAATTATGTGAACAATTGCCTCAGAAGCATCCAAAGCAGCCATTACTCTTGATAAGCGTATAATTTCCGGCCGTGTTCCCACAACCGTCATTACTTTTAGTTTCTCTCTCATTTTATAAATTCCAGTTTATAATACACTTGTTGGGAAAATCAATCTTGAAACTTCGACTTTGAGCCTTGAACCTCAAACATTCTCAAAATAATTATCTGGATCTTCAGGATTATTAAATTCATTGATCCAAAAAATCGTGTATAATTCTTCTTTACCTATGTTTTTAATATTGTGTGTGAACCAGACCGGCATATCTACATAAGCCGGTTCGTTTCCATCAAGGTAAAAATCCAAAACTTTATTGCTGCCAATTTGCCTCAACTGGATCAACGCTTTTCCTTTAATAACAGCAAACCTTTCAATTTTTCTTGTATGAAAATGATTGCCTCTGGTTATTCCCGGAACTGTTGTTGAAAATGAAACCTGACCGCCCATATTCAAACGAATCACTTCTACAAAAGATCCACGGGAATCAATATGCTGCGTAAATTTTACCGGGAAATAATTTTCAATATCCATATAACAACGGAACGTATTGAACAGATTCACTTCAAAACGGTTGTTTAATTGTGGAATAATACCATTTTCCTGGTATCCGGCTTTGTATGTTTGCAATAAACGAAGAATTTCCGACACTTTATGTTCAGAAGTATGTGGAATAAAAAGCTCATGCGTATCCGCACCGTTTCTGATTTCGTTTAAAATTGCCTCAACCAATTCTCCTACATAAATCAATTTCATTTCTCCGTCAATCTCAATCTTCGGGGTTTGATTGCGAGACAACTGATGGCAAAAAGTAGCCACAACAGAATTATAATAAGGATTCCCAAAGGGGCCAAAAACATTGGGAATAATCATTCCGGCAAACAAACCTCCTGATTCGTTAGCCCATTTTGCCATTAATTCCCTTCCATCTTTCTTCGATTTTCCGTAAAGGTTATCTCTTTCTTCCTGAGTCGAAGATGAAAAAAGAACATGAGCTTTACTTTTGGTACGTTCAAGCGATG
>JBQCFO010000062.1:0-6663 GCA_051959055.1 Ginsengibacter sp.
TGGTTTCCAAAACGGAAGTGGTGTTTATACAGACAACCGCGAATCCGTAAATGCATTTGTGCTATTAAATGCTACAGTTTCAAAACAAATTGCAAATCGATTGGAAGTACAGGGTGGAATAGAAAATATTTTAAATTATACCAACAAATTACTGATGCCAAATATTTATGGCAGAGGTTTTTTTATCAATGTAAATTTTAAACTCGAAAAATAAACAAAAATGAACATGAAAACTCTGAAATTAACCGTGCTCGCATCAGCAGCAGTGTTGACAGGACTTATTTCTTGTGGAAAAAAGGATAATCCGACGCCAGCTACTAGTCCCTCTGTTACGGTAACAGACTCTATTGAAATACCTTTTAGTTCAAGTAATTACACTTTGTATAGCTTCAAAGACAGTTCAATTATTCCAAACAGTGATTCAGCTACCACCAAATGGGATTTTGGAATTCGTTTCGTCAGCATTATAACAAACAGTCATGCCAGCGGCCCGGGAAATGCAGGTGTAATAACACAGCAAGGTATATTTGATAATTTAACGCAAGCACCTGAAAGTGGATATTCATATGATACTGCTAGTACAAAGCTAGGCATTGATGCCAGCCAAACAACAGGTTGGTATAATTATGATGAGTCAACTCATGCATTTAGTCCAAAAGCAGGACAATTTTTCATATTCCGGACATCTGATAATCATTATGCAAAAATGGAAATATTAGCTGTTACTTATTCGGGATATAATGGACCTACTTCACCACCAACAACGTTGATCTATAAATTCCGCTACACTTACCAGGCAGACGGATCGCGAAATTTCTAAAATTCTTTTAAAATAAATAAAATGGCTTTCTCAAATTGTAGAGAAAGCCATTTTTGTGTATTTCCAATGGGGTTTATTTTTAAAAGAAGACGAAGAATTGCTTCGTCTTCAAAATTTCCACTGCAAGACTGACCTGTATAAAGAAATCATGCAACAAAGGGCAATTATTCAAAAATCAAATCAGTGTTTTTCATTTTGCAACGGCTTTATGTACTTTTCGTACAAGTGTGGTATACAGATATGATATAAATATTGTGCCAAAGCGCCTATCGGCAATGGACCATATGAATCATTTATAGTAAGATTTGGTTTTGAGGCCATTCTAAAGGAAAATTTTACACATCATACGACCTGTTTTCAGAATATCCGCTTCGGTTTCCAGGTTATCCGGATAAGTAATCTTAAAGCAAAAATATTTAGTAAAAGAAGAATCCGTAATATTTGTTCCTTTACTGGATTTTTAAAGAACATTTTAAGGAAATTAGCTGATTCAATATGGACACAAGAAGAGATTTTATAAAAAAAGCATCTTTGCTTGCGGGCGGCGCAGGCCTTTGGAGCAGTTTACCTGCTTCCATTCAAAAAGCCATTTCCATCAATCCTGCTGCTGGAACTACTTTTGAAGATGCAGAACACATTGTCTTTCTGATGCAGGAAAACCGTTCTTTCGACCATTGCTTTGGAACCTTGCAGGGCGTGCGCGGTTTTAATGATCCAAGATTCATCACTTTGCCCGATCAAAATCCCGTGTGGTTGCAAACAAATGCAGGTGGACAAACATATCTGCCTTTTCATCTGGATATAAAAGATACAAAAGCCACCTGGATCGGCGGTTTACCTCATTCATGGCCCGACCAGGTAGATGCCCGAAACGATGGAAAATATGATCAATGGCTGATTGCAAAACAATTCGGTTATAAAGAGCATAAAGATTTTCCCATGACTATGGGACATTATTCCCGTGAAGATCTTCCGTTTTATTATGCCCTAGCTGATGCGTTTACCGTTTGCGACCAGCATTTCTGTGCTTCGCTTACCGGCACAACCCCGAATCGCAGTTTTTTCTGGACCGGAAAGATCAGGGCAAACAAAGATTCCAATGCTCATGTGCGCAATTCGGATTTGTATTACAACCGTGAAGCAAATTGGAAAACATTTCCGGAACGATTAGAAGAAAATGGCATTCCGTGGAAAGTTTATCAAAATGAAATAAGTGTTCAGACAGAACTAAATGGAGAAGATGAAAGTTTGTTATCAAATTTTACTGATAATAACTTAGAGTGGTTTAGTCAATACAACGTGCGTTTTCATAAAGCACACAAAGATTTTTTAAAAAAGAGGCTTTTACAACTTCCTTCAGAAATTGAGCAATTAGAAAAGGAAATAATAAAATCAGATAAAAACAAATCCGTAAAAATTCAGAAAAATTTAAAGCAGAAAAAAGAACAACTCGAAAAGTATGCAGAAGAATTAATTACCTGGAGTGATGAGAACTTTGAAAAATTATCTGATTTTGAAAAAAATATTCATTTAAAAGCATTTACAACAAATGTAAATGATCCTGATTATCATAAAGCAGCTTTTTTTTCTTATCAACAAAACGGAATTGATCGCAGTATTCACATGCCAAAAGGTGATATTTTGCATCAGTTCAGACAGGATGTAAATGCGGGCAAATTGCCAACGATTTCCTGGCTAGTAGCGCCACAATATTTTTCTGACCATCCAAGCGCTCCATGGCTTGGAGCGTGGTATGTGTCGGAAGTTTTGGATATACTTACGAAAAACCCGGAAGTATGGAAGAAAACAATTTTTATTTTAAACTATGATGAAAACGATGGATATTTTGATCACATACCGCCTTTTGTAGCGCCAAAACCCAATGATCCCGACAGTGGAAAAGTTTCATCCGGCATTGACACTGCCGAAGAATATGTAACGATGGAAGAAGAATTGAGGCGCAAAGATTTAAATAAAGAAGATGCACGGGAAAGCCCTGTAGGATTAGGTTACAGGGTTCCATTGGTCATTGCTTCTCCGTGGTCGCGCGGCGGATGGGTCAATTCAGAAGTGTTTGATATTACTTCTACTTTACAGTTTCTTGAAAAGTTTCTTTCAAAAAAAACTGGCAAAGAAATTAGCGAACCTAACATCAGTGAATGGCGGCGTACGATTTGTGGCGACCTTACATCTGTTTTCAGGCCTTATAATGGTGAAAAAATAGCATTGCCCACATTTGTAAAAAGAGATCCTTTTGTTGAAAGAATAAATAATGCAAAATTTAAAAAACTGCCTTCAGATTATAAAGCGCTTACTGAAGCAGAAATAAACCTCGTAAAAACAAATTCTTTCCAATTCTCACTACTTCCAAAACAGGAAAAAGGCATTCGTGATTCCTGCGCTTTGCCTTATCAGTTAAATGTTGACGGAGAATTAAGTTCAGATAAAAAAACGTTTGAGATTTTTTTTGCTGCTGGCAATGAAATATTTGGCACCCGTGCTGCAGGAGCGCCTTTCAGCATTTATGCGCCCGGTAACTATTCAGCAGGCAAACAAATAACCAAGAATCTTGTTTTTGAAAAGGTGAGGGTTTGGAACTATGCAGTAAAAGCCGGTGATGAATTAAAAGGAGCGTGGCCTTTGGAAAGTTTTGAAAATAACTTGTATCATTTGATGGTTTACGGGCCAAATGGATTTTTCAGGGAATTTAAAGGGAATAAAAACGATCCGGAAATCCAGGTCAGTATTGATTATGAGCGAAAGAAAAATTTGAATGGTCTTACGGGAAACGTTATTATCACACTAAAAAATCAAAGTAATAAAAAACAATCCGTTGAAATAGCCGATACAACGTATAAAAGAGGAATAGGGGAAATAATTTTAGAAAAAAATGCTGAAATACGTGAAACATTTGACCTTTCTGCCAGTTATCAATGGTATGATTTGATGATTAAAGTAAAAGGGAATGATTTATTTGAAAAAAGATATGCCGGACGAGTGGAAAATGGCGCTGATAGTAAGAGTGATCCGGCAATGGGGGAAATGGTTTGAGAATTGGAGAATTGAGACTGAAGTGGGCCTTTCAATTTTTGGATTCATGCAGCATGCAACCATTTGGAATACGCCGAATTAGGAAATATAATTTCCCTTCCGCTTTATTCATTCAGGAGTGGATTGATGATGTCACTTTTACAAGTTTTAAAGATAAAATAAAAGAAATGAAATTGAAACTCTTTACTTTAATAACGGCATTCATCTCTTTCTTAAGCGCCCCTGCTCAAAACAATCATAAAACAAAAAATGTAGTAGTCATCCTGATTGACGGATACAGGTGGCAGGAGCTTTTTAAAGGTGCTGATTACAATTTGCTGAATTCTAAAAAATATAACAGCAGCGATTCTTTACAACGGTTTAAAAAATACTGGTCAGAAAATGTAGATGAAAGACGAAAAAAACTCATGCCTTTTACATGGAATTATATTAAACAATATGGGCAGTTATACGGCAATCGTGATTTTGGGAATTACGTGAATGTCATGAATCCGTATTGGATTTCCTATCCTGGCCGGGCCGAAATATTGAGTGGTTTTGTGGACAGCACTGTCAATTCAAACAGCTATGGTGATAATCCGAATGAAAATGTATTAGAATTTATTAATAGACAACAAGACTATAAGGATAAAGTAGTAACATTTGCGTGCTGGGACGCCACAGGCCGCTGTCTTAATAAAGGTAAAAGCAAAATGATCATTAATGTCCCATGGGAAGATATTAAAGCCGATCATTTAACTGATGCAGAAAAACTGGCTAATGAAATGCAGCATTTTATTCCAAAAATTTTTGGATACGAAGAACGGCTTGATGCGAACGTGTATGCTTTGGCAAAGTCATACGTCCCTGCTCATCATCCAAAAGTGATATACCTGGATTTTGGCGATACAGACGAATATGCTCACGAAGGAAAATATGAAAGTTACCTCGATGATATTTTTAATCTTGATGCAATGATTGGCAACCTTTGGAAAATGATGCAAGAGGACTCTTTCTATAAAAACAATACCACCTTTTTTATTGTGCCCGATCATGGAAGAGGAACCGGCGACGAATGGACCAATCATGGCAGTGGCACTTCACATTCCAACGAAACATGGTTTATGGTAATGGGACCAGATACAAAGCCATTGGGTGAAATGAAAACCAATCAGCAAATTTATCAAACACAATTTGCCAAAACAATTGCGGCTCTTTTGGGATTTGATTATACTGTGCCGGGAAATAAGACCGGTAACGTTATTAAAAGTGTCATAGAAAATAATTAAAGCAGAAATCAGCTTATTTGTTTGTTTACTGCATGAGAATGAGTTGAGTCAGGCTGTTGAATGGTTGTTCTTTAAAAAATATTATACGCAATTACTTTTACATTCTTACTGCCGACATGGCAAACAAATGTGTTTTTTCGTTATACACATTCAGGCTGTTTATTTTAGGATCCCAGAAGATGTAGTAATTGTTTTTTCCGTCAGAAATTCTCCAGTAGGATGTCACTCCTTTTTGTAAATCGCTTCTTGGCCTCACTTGCACAAGCTTTCCGCGACGTGTTCCTGAATTTGTGATCCAAACATATTGACGTGCAGAATTGATGGTGAGCGTACCGGTACCGGCTCCTTTGCCTGTTTTCAAAGTTCGTTCTGTATAACTTCCCTTGTCGGTTTCAGTTTGCCAGGCTGTGGCTGGAATGGAAAGTTTCCAACGGCCTTCCAAACGGGGGTCAGGATTATTTCCATTTTCAACAACATCTACTCCGGCTTGTAAATTTCAATTTCAGCAGGAGTATTTTTTTCAGTTGTAACAGACGGAGTCGGCTTATTTTGCTGTTGGTCTACCGGAGAGGCGTTATAAACCTCAATCGGTTTTGCCTGGTACACTTCAATTTCTTTGCTTTGAGTATTTTTTACCTGGGCAGATAAAGGCACGTGCGAAAGAGAGAATATCAAAATGGTAAAAAATAAAAAATGTTGCTGATTTCTTTTCAAAGGGAACATAAGCCGGAGTTTTAATTTAAAAGGTAAATATATTTATCAAAAATGAAAATAAAAAGGCTTATGCTTCATAAGATGAATGTATGGTAATAGAAATGCCACTTTCTTCAGTTTTATACATCTTTTGTGAGCTATGCAAAACGTGAAATCGCAATCATATCGAACTCACGTTCTGATAATAAGGTGATGTTTTTTGTTGGATTCATGAATTGAAAAAAGAGCGTTCAGCAAACCAACAAATATCTGTAATTCCTGTTCCGCAAAAAAGATGATGTTTTATCTGTCGCTGCTTCTGAAATTGCTGAAGGTGGATGAAATAAAGGAGAGCAATATGCCAAAAATAAATGCCCAGAAAAAACCATCAATGTGAATGCCGGAAACAAATTTGCCGGCGAGAAGTACCATCAAAACATTGATTACCAAAAGAAATAAACCTAAAGTGAGAATCGTGATTGGCAGGGTTAGAATAATGAGAAGCGGTTTGATAAGGGCATTTAAAATACCTAAAACCAACACAAATATTACTGCGGTTCCATAAGAATCTATAACGATATGAGGCTTTAGGATCATGGATAATCCGTAAGCTACGACAGCAGTAACAAGAAGCCTGATGATAAATCTCATAAAATGGTTATTTTACCCGTTGCGGCAACGGTAATTAAAATTTGTTGGCTTAAGGGACACTGACCATTCACCTCAATTACAAGCTATATCACCACCAATTCAAAAAAATCTTCCGGTACTAAATATTTATTGGAGAGAGCCTGTAGTTCTTCTGCGGAAACTTCTTTGATTACACGAATG